>RDYJ01000246.1 GCA_004293145.1 Nostocales cyanobacterium
CACGACCCCACCATGCAGTGAAAATGTGAAATGGAATGTGTTAATAGAACCGATTCAAGTTTCAGAGCAACAAATTGAAGCTTTCCAAAGTTTATATCAAGTGAATGCTCGTCCAGTACAACCTATTAATGGTAGAAGAATTGAATTTCACGAGCAATAAATATTCAATCCTTGAAAAAAACAATCAACCAGAAATACTGTAAATCCTGATTCTGATGATTCTCCAGATCCCCGACTTCTGTAGTAAATTTATGGTTTAATGAGGAAATATTGGTAGAAGTCGGGGATCTAACCCTTGACAGTTCATCTGCGTTCACTATTCATACAGCAGAAGATGAATTAATAATTGCTTCAGGTAACTTTCTACTTTTCGTCTTTGTTCAATTCCCAAAGCTTCTATCTCTTCTGCTAAATGTGGCCAATCTAAATTTTCAATATCTTGATTTTGTATATGTTTGAGAGTAGTTTCTATCCATAAATAATAATCTTCTTCATACAGGTTAGGTTGAAGAGATGGTATTGTTTTTATCGTCATACCTTAACCTTAAAACAGTATATAAGATGATTTTCACATTTTTTATCTGAACCAGGATTTACAGGGTTTAAGGATTTACAGGATGTGATTGCAAATAATAATGTTTCTCGTTCCCATACTCTGTATGGGAATGAATATTAGAAGACTCTGGCTTCTATTAAGTAAGTCGGCACGAAAAAACCAATGTGTGTAACAAAATGTAAAATTGCTAAAAACCTCTTCCCTCCTGCCTTCTGCCTCCTGCCTTGCCATAACGACAATTTTTAACGCCTACCTACTTACACAAGAGTCAGAGACTCTAAAATGGTATTCCCAGTCTGAGACTGGGAACAAGTGATGTTGATAATTAAAAACCTGTTATATATGGGCGCAACATTTCCCACCAATAACATATAGCATAAAACAAATTTTTCGACTTGTCAAGTCTTAATATGATTTGACAAAGAATTTTTTTTCCTTGTTTTCTTCGTGTCTTTTGTGTCTTAATTGTAACAAACCGTAGAGAACACCGAGTTTTAGGAGATATTTGGGATAAGTTATGCAAGATTGAACATTATTTGTAAATCTCACGCAAAAACTAAAAGCTTTGCATCTTAGCGCCTTTGCGTGAGAAATATCCTACAGACCTTGGAAATATTTATCCAAAGCCTCATGTACCAAGTCAGTCATAGGTTTATTCAGCTTTTCTGCGGTTTCCTTGAGTTGCTGATAAACATCATCACGAAGACTTACCCGATGACGAGATTTTCCGCTACTGGTAGCTTCTCCCGGTGTGTAAGTGGCTGAAAATTCGCGGATAGCATCCAAACCAATGCGATCGCAAAAATCACCAAAGCTTTCTTTACCTTTCCGTGACTTCTTAAACAAGACAAAAATCGGTTCTAAAAAGCTTTCTATGTCATTGTGGTGCAGCTTTTCAATGATAGGTTGCGCTAACCGTGTTTGATCTGGTGAACCACCTAACCAAACTTGGTAAGATTCCGGCGCACTACCTACAAAACCTAATTCTGCCATATAAGGACGAGCGCAACCGTTAGGGCAGCCCGTCATCCTGACTACAAAATGGTCTTTTTGTAAACCCACTTTATCTAATAAAGCGCGGATTCGTTCTAAAATTCCAGGTATTGCTCTTTCTGATTCCGTAATCGCTAAACCACAGGTAGGTAAAGCGGGACAAGCCATAGCATAGCGGGTTAAGGCTGCAATTTGATTAGGATCAGCAATGACATTACATTTGTCGAGAATTTCCTGAATTGCTTCTTTATCTTCTGGTGCGATATCGTAAAAAATCAGGTTGTGGTTGGCTGTCAGACGGATAGGTAAGTTAAATTGTTCAACAATTGACCGTAAAGCGGTTTTTAGTAAAAACGTACCTTCGTCTTTTACCCGACCATTATCTATGGAAATACCCAAAAACAGCTTACCGTCGCCTTGTTCATTCCAACCTAGATAATCTTGATATTTGAATTTGGGTAAGGTTTTAAAAGGTTCGACAGCTTTACCAAAGTATTCTTCAACTTGGGTGCGGAATTTGTCTACACCCCAATCATTGATTAAATATTTTAATCTGGCGTGTCTTCTGTCGGTGCGATCGCCATAATCTCTCTGAGTAGCAACAATCGCTTTGACGATATCATAAACATCATCTTTGGCTACATAGCAAATTGGGTCAGCTATGCGGGCAAAAGTTTCTTCTTTATTGTGGGTTCGTCCCAAACCACCACCAGCAAAGACATTAAAACCTTGTAATTCCCCTTTCTTATTGGTGATCACGACCAAAGTCAAATCTTGGGAATACAAATCTATGGAATTATCACCAGGTACAGTCACGCAAACTTTAAATTTGCGAGGCATATAATGAGTACCGTAAATTGGTTCTACGGAATCATGAATAATAG
>RDYJ01000189.1 GCA_004293145.1 Nostocales cyanobacterium
CCTAGCGGGACAATTGTCCCGTTTCTTAACTGTACTGAACGCTGCAAAATCGGATCACCGTCTAACAGTCGCTGATGTCCAGTGATTTTTAAGACTAAATCCCTCGTGAGATAGAATTCACTGGCAATTTGCTCAAATACTTTTTCAAACCGGGGTTTATCTTCTGGGTTAGACAATTCTTGTACGTAATGACGCGCCATTTCCATGTCTACTTTAGCCAAGGTCATTTCTGCTTTAGAAACTACCATTTTGAAGAAAGGCCACTTGACATAAAAGTAACGGAGTAATTTCAGGTGTTCTTCTGGTTCTTCATTCAAGAATTCTTGCAAAGCTGTACCTACACCATACCAGGAAGGCAACAAGAACCTAGTTTGTGTCCAACTAAACACCCAAGGAATAGCCCGCAAACTGCTTAAATCTTTTTGACCAGATGGTCGTCGCGCTGGACGGGAGCTAATTTGCAGCTGGCTAATTTCTTCGATGGGGGTGACTTGGTGGAAGAAGTCGATAAAATCGGGTTGTTCATAGATCAGCGCGCGATAATGCTGACGCGACGCATGAGCTAATTCTTCCATAATCTCATTCCAGGGTTCAATATCATCAAACCCGGTTCGCAGCAAACTGGCCTGCACTACTGCACTGGTAATAGTTTCTATGTGATACAAAGCCAAGTCCAGCAAGGAATATTTAGAAGCTAAAACTTCCCCTTGTTCAGTAATCTTGATCCGTCCATTAATACTGTGTCCTGGTTGAGCCAAAATTGCCTCATAAGCAGGTCCACCACCCCGTCCGACAGAACCACCCCGTCCGTGGAAAATTCGTAGGTGTAAGCCGTATTCTTCAGCGATTTTCTGAAGTGATTTCTGAGCTTTGTGAATTTCCCAGTTACTACTTAAAAAACCAGAGTCTTTGTTACTGTCAGAATACCCCAACATCACTTCTTGTAAGTTGGGGTTGAGGGTAGGGGAAGATGGGGAATTGGGGGGTTGGGAAGTTGGGGAAGTATTTTCTGGATTAATTGCTTCATAGCCACCGGCTAAAAAAGCCCGATAAAGAGGCAGTTCAAACAGTTCTTTGAGGACGCTTCTAGAGCGTTGTAAGTCTTCTACAGTCTCAAATAGCGGTACAACTCGAATTGAACCTACAGCTATAGCGGGGTCAAATAATCGTGCTTCTTTAGCTAAAAGCAACACTTCCAAAACATCGCTGACTTCGCGGCACATACTGATAATGTAAGTTTGGCAAATGTTGAGGCCAAATTCTTGTTGCAGCGAGCGCACGACGCGGAAGGTTTCAATCACATCATTGGTTTTTTCAGAAAATGGTAATTCTGCGGGAATTAATGGCCGTCTGGTTTGCAGTTCCCCAGTTAACCAAGCAACTCTTTGAGCTTCTGATAGTTCGTTGTAAGGTTGGGGTAAAACTTGCAAGTATTCAAGAATCTCATTCAGCGCATCAGAGTGACGAGATGATTCTTGACGAATATCTAGCTGGGTGAGGTGGAAATCAAAAATTTCGACCTGACAAATCAGATTTTCTAACTCTCGACAACTTAAACCTGTTTCCGTCAAGTTGCGTTGAATTAATCGCAATTCAGCCAAAAAATCAGCCCCAGAACGGTACATGGGAGCATCTTCATTTGTGGGTGTTTCTCGCTTATATAAGGACAAATTGCGATCGCTGGTATTTTCCAGCCTTCTTAGCACATAAGCCAGTTTGAGTCGATAGGGTTCTTGCCGATAACGCAAAGCCAGCGCATCATATACATCACTCAAAATAGATTGATCTAACTCTAGCGACTCCAGCAAATCTGGTAACACATCACTCCAGTGCATCGACACACTTAATAATTCAATCAGTTGCTTCACTGATTTAATGTATCTTTCCAAAACCATTTTCCGCTGATAACAAGCGGTTTTCCAAGTTACTTCTGGTGTTACCGATGGGTTTCCATCCCTGTCTGAACCTACCCAAGAACCAAAAGAACAGAAATTTGTACTAGGTGGTTCTAACCAAGGGAATGTTTGTGCTAGAGAATATTTGAGGCGTTTATAAAGTTGGGGAATACCATCAAATAACACTTCTTGAAAGTAGTGCAGAGCATAATCTACTTCATCTAATACAGTCGGTTTAAATTGATGCAGTTCATCTGTACGCCACCACAAGCGAATTTCTTCTAGCAATCGCTGTTTCACTTCTGTTGCTTCCCAAGGATAACCACCAGAGCGATTTTCTAAACCATCTAGTTGTTGTAGGAGGTCTACTACTTGTCGCTGTTTATCGCGGATGGTGTGACGGACAATTTCCGTAGGGTGTGCAGTGAAAACCAAGCGAATATCCAGTTGAGAAATCAAACGTTGAATTTGCTGGGGTGGCACATTCAGTTTGAATAACAGAGGAAATAAAGCTGCAAATGTACCCTTTTGTTTAATTGGCGTGGTGTCTGTCCAACTTTGTGTCACCAAGTCCGAGCCTAAGGTCTTAGTAACAGGTAAGTCGTCTTCTCTTTGGTTAGTCGAATAAATAATATTAGGAAGATTTTCCTGATCTATGCTATCCGAATCAGAATAGCGGGTTAATTGCTGTTTTTGTTCATATTCCTGCTCAATGATGTTAATCAGCTGAAAATAGAGCGCAAAGGCACGAGCAGCACGAATAGCCTCGTTAATATTTAGCTGTTCAATCAATTCGACTGCTGAAGAGGCTTGATCATTTGTAGCTTGTCCTTCTGGTGAACACAAATCGCGCAACTGCCGCAACAGATTCACCATATTTTGGCCGCATTCTTGCCGAAGAACCGACTCCCACAATTCCTCTACTACCTGTAGACGATGACGCAAGAATAATTCAGACATGGGGTAGATATTCGCTGTTTGCGATGAAGAGTATAAAAGGGAACCCATATTCTCTGCTCTAGTAAAGCCAATTACTGTTTACAATTCTAGTTTTTTGTTGGTTGATCTATAGGATTACCGAAGCCAATAAATTGTTATCTATAATTGTTAGCTTTGGTTTAGTTCCTGTTCATCTGGAAAGTTGAGAATCGGAAGGCGATCGCCTCTAAATACTTCTTCACTGGCTTCTCCTAAAGCTGCTAGTGCCTTACCAGTTGCTTTATCTACCACAAGTAGCAGTAGCATAGATGCTGTAGCTATTTGCAGGAGACAGGATTGGGGAGTGGGAAAGGAAATCAGATTTAATCTTGAGGTGGTTGATGGATCTTGGGTTACAGGTGACATTGCTAATTCTTCGTGATGGGGAGATGAGTAAAATAGATGCAAAACTCAATACCGCTCGGTTGGTGAATCTCAAAGTTGTCAATTGGTGTGGGTAAAGGATCAAAGGTCAAGGTTTTTCTTCCCCTTTTTTCCGCCTTCCCCCACACACCGACAAATATTGACGCAAAACTCAATCATTTAGAGGACGTGTAACCTTATAAAACTATCTTTGCCCATTTTGCCAGCTCCAAAGGTAACAAAATTGTTAAAAAAAAACTGCAAAATGTGATAAATCTATGGTTCTAGTTTACAAGTACAGGCAAAATTTCCCAATACTCGCTTCCTGTTAAAGTTAACTTGATAATGAAAACACTATTACTTGATCGCCAGCAAACCTTAGTGCAGTGGGTAAGCCAAGCAACAGGAATCAGCACTTTCGGGGTGAAAGTTCGGTTGTTGGGAAATGACCTACATATCCTTTGTGAAGGTACAGACTGTCCACAACGTTGGCACACTCTTTCTGACTTGTTACAAGCACTTGCACAAACAGACTTAGATAGCCTCACCAATGAGGAACAATCCTCAATATACCAAGTATTGGTCTATGGTCGAAAGAAAGGAGAATATCGTCCTCAATGGTGTCATCGAGTCTACCTCAATCAGTTAGATAGACATCTAGAGCAGGTAGAGCAAGCACTATTAGCAGATAGACAAAAATCAAAACTACCTGGTGGGGGGCTGATTGTCTCTAATGAAAGTTTGGCACGCCAAGGCAACCCAGATGCGATTGCTCGTTATCTCAGTGAAAATCTGAGTAACTTGGGCGTAGCTGTACAAGTTAAAAGCAAGCCCTATCAGTCCAAAGTCAACTCTCAAAAAGCAGGTAATCGGCTGTGGATATTTTGCCAATCGAGTTATAGCCCTGATGCCACATTATTGGCCGAACCAGTCGCCCAAAGGTTACGTAATCTCAAGCTTTCTGGCTATCAAGATGCTGTAATTGTCTCCCAAGTCCGGGGTGAAAGTGAAGCTGACTGGCGGCTGAGAGTCGATTTAACCCCTCCAGAAACCATGCTTAAAGAGTGGGCGCGGTGGGGAGATGTCCAAGCAATTACTCGCTTGTTAGTGGAGGCATTATCAGATGCAAAAGTTGCTGTTCAAGCTTCTTTAAAGGAATTTACTCTACATATCTTTTGCACTCCAGCAGTTGATCCTCTAAAAACTGCTCTTGTACCAGATCAACAGATGTGTTGTCGGATAATTCTCGCCCAGCTAGAAAAGATTGCACCTCAAGGTATTCTTGCTGCTGCTGTATACGGACAGAAAACAGGTGATAACCAACCTGCTTGGGTAAATTGGTTATCTTTACCAGCGGCACAGCATCCCGCCTTAGCCACAGCCACAATGGATCTAGCAACTGCGGGTGATCAACCAGCAATTATTTTCCTCCTGGAGCGTCTGTTAAATCAAGACATGGATTGGCGGTTAAAAACAGGTGGAGTCCGCGTATTATTGCTTGCTAAGGGGGAATTATTCCATGTGATGTGTGATGCCCCTAATTGTCCCACACGGCAGCAAGTAGCCAGCAAAGTCACTCAATTTATTCGTCAACTCCATATTGTCGGTGTTACCGGCGTAAGAGTTTATGGTCGTCGTGCTGGAGATCATCAACCTGTATGGCATCACGGTGTTGATTTTAGACACCGCCAGAGATTAGTGCCAGAAGTTACACCAGAATTCGCTGCCACGGCTGAATATGTTAGTGATTTACTTACCAATGAAACTAACGAACCAATTTTGCGCCCTGATTTAACCAGTCAGGAAGTTCAAAATTTAGTAACTGAAGTAGCACAAAATTGGCTAGAAACTGTTTATAAACAATTTAGAAAATTCCTTTTGGCAACTCAATTGTTTGCACAAACTAATCAGTCAAACGAGCATAACCCTGATGAACAAGAAGTACGGATAAGTTTTATCTGGGTAGCTTTGGGATTAATACTCACAGTTCAAAGTGATTGGATGTTGGGTTACGTTACCATTAAGACTGGACAAAATACTTCTGAAGTAACTGGGGTTGTATCTTCATCATCTTCAGAATCTCAGCTATCTTTAACCTCAGAACAAGATCAAGATCAGAAAACAGCATTTTTTACTAGCACCAATAACAATAAATCTTCTCAGGTTGGTAATTCTGCTTTTAATGCTTCTGGCTTTACCCAAAATGATAGCTCCTCAGAAAATTTGCTATCTGCACCATTGAAACAAAAAGCTAACGCTACGGCTATTCTGTTAGCAGCACGCTCTCAAATGCCCAGTTTTAATGCTAGGCAGTTAGATGAGCAACTAGCACTTTATAAACAGCGTTTAGCAATCACTGGAAAACCACCGGATGTTTTGATTATTGGTTCTTCTCGTGCCTTGAGAGGAGTGGATCCTGTCGCCCTTTCTCAAGCCTTAGCAACTCAGGGTTATGCCAAAATAGATATATTTAACTTTGGTATTAATGGTGCTACAGCCCAAGTTGTAGACTTTATCATTCGCCAAGTTTTAGAACCTTCAGAATTACCAAAACTGATTATTTGGGCAGATGGTTCTAGAGCGTTTAATAGTGGTCGTGAAGATATCACTTTTAATTCCATCGCTGACTCCAAAGGTTATCAAGAAGTATTAAAAAAATCCCCAAAACCTGTTAGTAAGAATAATTTATTAACTCCAGACAAATCAAGTGCAAAAAAGGATGAAAAACCTCAAGAAATAACCGCAAATGTCAATGGTTATCAGTCCGTTAATGAATGGCTAAATCAATCTTTGTCTGGGATATCTACCAGTTATAAAAATCGTGATCAAATTAAGGCTTTATTTCAAAAACGGCTCAACTATTTGCCCTTCAGTAATAAATCTGTTCAAGTTACATCAAATCCCAAATTAATAGATAATTCTGAAGAAGATAAATTGGCAGTTGATTTTGATGGCTTCCTACCCTTATCTATTCGTTTTAATCCTGCTACATACTATCAAAATCATTCCAGAGTATCTGGAAGTTACGACAATGACTATAAATCTTTCCAATTAGCAGGTAAGCAAGATGCGGCTTTACTATCAATGATAGAGTTTACCAAGGCTCAAAAAATATCCCTAGTATTTGTGAATATGCCATTAACAGGAGATTATTTAGACCCAGTGCGGAAAAAATATGAACAAGAATTTCAACAATATATGTTAGATACTGCTACTGCTAATACTAACTTTATATACCGCGATTTAAGCCAAATCTGGCTCAAAGCCAATGACTACTTTTCTGACCCCAGTCACCTCAACCGCTATGGAGCTTATGAAGTTTCTAAAAAGCTATCTGTTGACCCGATGATTCCCTGGACTGCTAAATAAATGCTGACTGGAAGGGACTGGGGACTGGGAATAGGTTTTTACTAATGACTAATGACTAATGACTAATGACTAAAAAATGAAGTTCATATCAATTTTTTACGGTCTTTTTCTGCTGAGTATCTTGGGAATATACTGGACTGTAGCTGAACAAAGGTTACGCTTGTTGATCCTACTGATAGCTAGTATTATATTCTACTCATCTTGGCATATTCAATATCTGCCATTATTGTTGACACTAACTTTTATTAACTTTCGCCTTGGTCTGGAAATTGGTAAAAGTACATCACTAGGTAAACATTCCCAAAATTGGCAAATTTCTAATGAAGAGTGGCAAATTGCTCAATCTGACTGGAATCAAAACAGACTGAAGATTTTGTGGTTTGGTATTATTTTAAATACCGCAATACTACTAAGTTTTAAATATTTACCTATTTTATTAAAATGGCTATTTAACATACCTTTAAACTCACCTGATGCACCTTTTAAATTAGTTTCTCCCTTGGGAATTTCGTTTTTTACATTTGAGTGCATCGCTTATTTAATAGATGTCTATCGTGGTGCGCCAGCTACTGAGCAATTTTGGCAATTTGCTACTTACAAACTATTTTTTGCTAAATTAATTTCTGGACCGATTACTCGTTACCATAATTTAGCCGGACAATTCAACACACTAAGATTTCCCAGTGTAGATAAATTAGCAGAGGCTTTATGGTTAATTGCCAGAGGAGCAGTTAAAAAAGGTATTCTCGCAGATAATCTGGGAATTTTTGTGGATTTATGTTTCGGTAACTTACAAAGAGCAGGTAGTACCGATTTGTGGTTAGCTACTTTTGCTTATGGGTTGCAGTTATATTTAGATTTCAATGGCTATGTTGATATTGCTCGTGGTAGTGCTTTGCTTTTTGGTTTAGTTCTCCCAGAAAATTTCGATTTTCCCTACTTTAGTACCAGCATTGCCGATTTTTGGCGACGTTGGCATATAACTTTAGGTGATTGGTTACGTAATTATCTATACTTTCCTTTGGGTGGTTCCCGTCAGGGATTGATGCGTACCTGCGGAAATTTATTGATAGTCATGTTAATTGCTGGTATCTGGCACGGTTCGGCTTGGGGTTTTATTGTTTGGGGAGCATTACATGGTGTAGCTTTGGCTGTTCATCGTCTCACAGATACCATCAGCAATCACTCGAAAATTCTCGGATTATTCTGGCAAAATCCTCTGGGTATCATCTTTGCGTGGTTATTAACCCAGTTTATGGTTTTTACATCCTGGATTTGGTTTCGTCTTCCTAATCTCCAAGATTCCGCTTTAGTGATCCAAAACCTTTGGGGTCATTCTGCTGATGCTCAGTTTGTTGAAAAAGTATATGTCGAAGCTCTAAATAGTAGCCCACACCAAATATCTTGGTTATTGCTGGCTTTATCTGTGCTAATGGGTATATCTTATGCCTTTAAACGAGGTATGAAATTAGAGTTTAGCTGGCAGATTAAACTGGTTTTTGTACCTTTATGCTTTTACGCCGTTTGGTTATTAGCTCCTGAAGGTAGCTTACCTTATATTTACTTTGATTTTTAGATGAAATCAAAATGTGGCTGGGTTTAAATTGCTCTTGGCAGGAATGACATCTAAATTTGTCTAATTGAGGTTTACTAAATAAACAATATTGATTCAAAAATATCAAACATATATCCAGCAGAATTCAGGAATCAGGAGTAAAACTGGCTTGGTGTCCGGCTTTTAATTTAGATTCTGTACCTCATTTATCTGCAATCTGCTGTATGTCTTTTCAAGAATCCCTACTTATTGCATAATAAATCCATCGTGAGTGATATTAAAATCATCAATTATTGTTGTATATTTCGGATAAAAGATACATTTTTTTATCTTTCTATTTTATTTTGAACAGGACAACTAATAATAATACCGGGGCATAATAGCTGGTTGATGTTTATCATTTATTTGATGAGGAGGTAACGAGTCCGACGTAAATATTTTTCATTGCCACGCTCAGTAGAAAGGCGCAAAAAAAACAGCCGTATGTAACGAAACGAAAACTAGCCTAAAAACCTCTTCCCTCCAACATAGCTGTCTTGTCATAACGACAATTTTTAATGCCGACGACCTACTTACACGTACTCAAGTTCATACCAAATAAAAAATATCCCATCATTGTGAGGGCAGGGTAATGAAAAATTTTTGTGCAACCATAAATCTGGGTAATTTATTTTTTGGAGTTCTCTAAATCAAATTAGATACAGCACTTCCCGGTGTAATTAGGTACACTTTATTTTAAGACAGAAGGTAGAAGTAAAAAACAAAGAAGATTAGACTGTACCTCATAACAAAGGAAGCCGCTGTATAGCTGTAAACAAGGTAGTTAGGACATTAAACAAAAGTAAAAATTAAACACTCAAATCCTTTTATCACTGTCACTTAGTATAGTTTATGTCCTCATATTGATGGCTATAGCTATAACTAGATTTTTTGGGAAATTAATTTTAAAGTTTAATTTTAAAGTTTAATTTTAAAACTTTGAATTATAAAATTCTCAGGGCATAATCCCGGAGCAAAAATATGACAGCATCAGTTACAAATCAATTAACAGATACTCAATGGCACAATTTACCTGTACAGGAAGTAAGTCAATATTTAAACAGTAATATTGAAACAGGTTTAACTGCTACTGAAGTAAGCAAACGCAAAGAAAGTTTTGGTACTAACGAACTGAAAGCAAAACGCGGAAAAAGTGCTTTAATGAGATTTCTGCTGCAATTTCATCAACCGCTACTTTATATTTTGTTAATTGCTGGTGCAATTAAAGCATTTTTGGGACAATGGGTAAACGCTGGAGTAATTTGGGGTGTAACTTTAATTAATGCTATTATTGGTTTTGTGCAAGAATCAAAAGCAGAAAGTGCGATCGCTGCTTTAGCCTCATCAGTTAAAACTAACACTACTATTATTCGTAATAGAAATAAACTCCAACTTCCTTCTACTGAATTAATCCCCGGTGATATCGTATTATTAACATCAGGTGATAAAGTACCAGCCGATTTACGACTTGTACAAACACGGAATTTACAAATCAACGAATCAGGATTAACAGGAGAATCTGTTGCTGTAGAAAAAAATACCCAACCAGTACAAGTAGATGCAGTTCTAGCAGAACGCACTAATATGGCTTATGCTGGCAGTTTTGTCACTTTTGGAACTGGTAAAGGCATTGTCGTTGCTATTGGTACAGCCACAGAAACCGGGCGTATTTCTCAATTAATGGAACAGGGAAATATCCTCAAAACCCCTTTAACCCGGAAGTTTGACAAATTTAGTCGCACCCTACTTTATATTATTTTAGGAATTGCATCTTTAACCTTTGCCGTCGGCTTAGGATACGGTAACACATGGGTACAAATGTTTGAACCTGCGGTAGCTTTTGCTGTGAGTGCCATTCCTGAAGGATTACCTGCTGTAGTTACTGTCACTTTAGCTATTGGTGTTTCCCGCATGGCCAGCCGTCACGCCATTGTTCGCAAGTTACCCGCAGTGGAAACTCTGGGAGGTGCTACAGTAATTTGTTCTGATAAAACTGGGACTTTGACTGAAAACCAGATGACAGTACAAGGCATCTATGCAGGTAATCAAAATTATACAGTCACGGGTACAGGCTATGCACCAAGCGGGGAAATTTTGCTAAACGAAAATCCTGTAGATATTCATGATGTTCCTCCTCTAGCAGAATGTTTACAAGCTGGTTTGTTGTGCAATGATTCCCACTTGGAAGATAAAGATGGACAATGGATAGTAGTTGGTGATCCTACCGAGGGTGCATTAATAACTGCTGCGAATAAAGTCGGGTTAACCCATAATAATTTACAAGCGACTATATCTAGGCTTGATGTCATCCCCTTTGAGTCAGAGTTTCAGTACATGACAACTCTGCATGAAATTGAACAACAAGAACGAATTATTTACGTTAAAGGTTCAGTAGAGGCGATTCTCAAACGTTGTCAACAGATGTTAAATTCCTCTGGGGAACTTTCTCCTGTGGATACAGAAACTGTAAATCAGCAAGTTGATACAATGGCGCATCAGGGTTTACGGGTGTTAGCTTTTGCGAAAAAACCAATTTCTGAGAATCAAGATTCATTGGATCATGCAGATATCGAGAATGATTTGATTTTCTTAGGTTTACAAGGGATGATAGATCCACCCCGTGCTGAGGCTATAAGGGCGGTGCAAGCTTGTCAACAAGCTGGTATTCAGGTGAAAATGATTACAGGTGATCATGCTGTCACGGCTGCTGCAATTGCATCTAGAATGGGTTTTAATCATCATCAGGAAGTGAGGGCTTTTACAGGTGCAGAACTGGCGAAAATGGACAAACCAGAACTGGCTACAGCGATAGAAGATGGGGTAGTATTTGCCCGTGTAGCACCAGAACAGAAATTGCGAATTGTGGAAGCACTGCAATCTAAAGGTGAAATAGTCGCCATGACAGGGGATGGTGTCAATGATGCACCAGCGTTGAAACAAGCGGATATTGGTATTGCAATGGGGGGGGCGGGTACGGAAGTTGCCAAAGAAGCCGCTGATATGATTTTGACAGATGATAACTTTGCATCTATAGAAGCTGCTGTTGAGGAAGGAAGAACAGTATATCAAAATTTATTGAAAGCGATCGCCTTTATTCTCCCTGTGAATGGAGGTGAATCTATGACGATTTTAATTAGCGTTTTGTTAGCCAGAGATTTACCAATTCTCTCTTTACAAGTTCTCTGGTTAAATATGGTGAATTCCATTGCTATGACAGTTCCTTTGGCTTTTGAACCCAAGTCTGATCGGGTAATGCAACAACCCCCACGTAACCCCAATGAAAAATTACTTTCTCCTAATTTAGTTAAACGTATTGTCCTCATTTCTATCTTTAACTGGATTTTAATTTTCGGTGTCTTTGAATGGATGCGACAAACAACTGGAGATATTCCTGTTGCCAGAACAATGGCAATTCAAGCTTTAGTAGTAGGCAGAATTTTTTACCTGTTAAGTATTACCCAATTAGGTGTTACTCTTGTTGATAAAATTCGGGGAATTAATCGAGAAATCGGTGATCAAACTGCAATGTATGTGGGAATTGCCAGCACTATTATTTTGCAGATCATTTTCAGCCAATGGGGTTTGATGAATAAATTATTTTATACAGCCCCCTTGGATTTAAATCAATGGTTAATATGTTTGGTTGTTGGATTGCCGATGATTGCAGTAGCAGCCTTTGCCAATCGTTTGGATTCTAATTTTTGATCTTGCTACGGTTTAGATAAGGAGCAGGAAGCAAGGGGAAAAATCTTCTCCTCTGCAACCTCCTGACTCCTGTACAGACGTTCCGGCGGAACGTCTCTACTGACTCCTGACTCCTGACTTAAAATTCTGTCAATCTCAATACATTAGAAAAATATATAACTGATATAACTAATACTAATTTTAATTATCTTTACAAAAAGCAACTTATATTTTAATGTTATGTACAGGTAGGCAAAAAAACCTATCAAAATCATAAGAAAATAAAGCACTCATAAAATGACCACAACCTTACAACAGCGTTCAACCGCTAACGTATGGGATCGCTTCTGCGAGTGGATCACCAGCACC
>RDYJ01000190.1 GCA_004293145.1 Nostocales cyanobacterium
TGTAATTGAACTACGTTCGGAAACTGATACTTTAGAAAAACTACGCACTAAAATGCGAGAATATAGAGATAATGGCGCACTTTTAGGTTGGTTAATTGATCCACAAACACCCCTAGTAGAAATTTATCGACCAGGAAAAAATGTAGAAACTTTAAACTTTGATTTTCACAACCCACCAAAACTTTCTGGCGAAGATATCCTACCAGGTTTTATACTAGATTTACAGATAATTTTAAATCCCTAGATTTTGAAATTAAATAGCTTCTTCTCTCTGCGTACTCTGCGTCTCTGCGGTTCGTTTAAAAAATCATGTTTATTACAAACCCATGAATGAACAAAAAACCATTCCCACCGGATACCTACGCAAAATCCATCATATCGCCTTAAACGTTGCCGATATGCAAGCATCACGCCATTTTTATGGTCATATTTTAGGCTTACAAGAACTCACAGGAGAAGAAGTACCAGAAACATTAAAACAACTGGTTGCTGAGGGAAAAGTTGCTAATTTTATCACTTCAGATGGAACAATATTAGACTTATTTGGAGAACCGGAATTATTACCACCTGACCCTGACCCCAGTAAGTCCTTTACTAGAGCATATCATTTAGCCTTTGATATTGATCCAGAATTATTTGATCAAGCTGTGTCCGTGATCAGAGAAAATAATTTAGTCATTGCTTATGGACCCCTTACCCGTCCTACAGGTAGAGGAGTGTACTTTTATGACCCCGATGGGTTTATGATTGAAATTCGTTGTGATCCTCATTAAATGCGAAAATGGAAAAAGTTTTAAAAGTCATTGAAGACGTAATTACAAACCCACCAATTCCTCACGAACCCTATAAACAATCTTTAAAAAATTGGGCAATGTATTGTTTACGCGATAGAGGTTTTATTGTAGTTTATGCCCAAAAAGGTGATTTTGCAGTGGAAGTAAAAGGAGGAGGAAAACTGTATTTTAAAGTTACTAATAATGCAGTTGATTTAGATGATAATATCAACTGGATAGTGTGGGATGGTGCAGCGAAAAAAGTTAGTTTGATTCCGCAAATGTTATAAATTATTATCGTAGGTTGGGTTAAGCAATAGCGCAACCCAACAGAGTTTTGATTATGTTTCACAAACTCTTTTTGAACAAACCACGAAGAACGCAAAGTACACGAAGGGAAGAAAGAGAAGAGAGAGATTTTTTTAGTATATCAAAACTCTTGCGTTCTTCTCTGCGCCTCTGCGTGAGATAAAAAAGGATGAGTATTAAATTACAATAGGTTCTAAAGAGCGATCGCACCATTTCCCCTCTATTAATTCTGTAACTAGCGGTGTAATAATAAACTTAGCAGGAAACCCGGCTTTCACATCCACCCGCACACAGGAATAAGGCTTTTTCCTCTGAGAACCGTAACCGCTGCGTCCCACATAAAGCAGAGAATCAGCAACTTTACGCGTAGAATTACCAAGAGAATCAGTAAAATTTTCTACTAATTCCGTTCCCTCTTGCCGTTGACGACGGGGACGACGACCACTCCCACCACAGACAATATAATTAATGTGAGAATCAGCATATCCTGTATTCACTGTCCGCAGATATTCCAAACAGTGCGCGTGACCGTTGAAAATCACATCTACAAGCGGTCTACCTTGAGTTATATCACCCAAACTTGCCGCTACTTGTTCAAATACTCCCCGCAAACGATGACGCACTGCTAAAGTTTGTCCTTGATGCCACTTAGTGGCTTCTGTAACATAAGGAGGATGATGAAAAAATATTACCCTTCCCCGGACTTCTGAATTATGCCAAGATTCAATTAACCGAGTTCGCAACCATTCCAATTGCTCAAAATCAACATCTGCATTTGTGTGAGTTTCTAATTGCTTTTCAATATCAATCTTGACTTCGTTGAGTTGGTCTACCTTAGCACCCAAGTCAGCCAGTAATTCAGATTCTTCGGGATTTTCTGAGTTAAGTTTATCACACGCTGCCAAAATTTCCAACTCTTCTTGTTCCAATTTTTGACGAAGCTGTACCAACTCCCGACGAATATCTCCTGCTTGGTTTTCTGGTAAAGGTTCTGGTGTATTAAAAGTATTAGAATCGAGGGCAAAAAAGTCAATTCCGCCATAACGAAAAGTATAATACCGATTAGGTAAGCGGGTAAATTTTCCCGGTTCGTAACGCAAACATCGACCTGTATCAGTTTTAGCCGTGTAATTTGCATCTAAATGATGTTCTAATTCTGCTGGAGAAATAGCAGCTAAGTAATCAATAAATGCCCTTGTATAAGCATCTCCTTGATTTGAACCATGCCAACCAATCTCAATATCTCTATAGCGTAACATCCGACGCAAAGGCAAAGTCGAACCTGTTATTAATCGATAGAATAAAGGCACGTCATAGTAATCATGATTACCTAAAACTGGCAAAATTGGTAACTTAAAAACCATCTGGTCATAAGCAATATTTTTGGGGTTATCACCACCTACTAAAAATTCGCGGTAAGGTGCAATAAAATTGGTAGGATAATATTCACGAGAACCTACCACATAAATTACATCACCAGTATGTAAAATAAAACGGCTATCATTATTATGATTTAGTATCATTTCTGCAACTTGACGTTGAGGATGAGAACCATAATGAGATTTAGTTCCACTATCTCCAATTACCATAAACGAAAAATCTGGATTTTCCTCCCTGCCATCATCTAAAATCATGGAAGTTTGGTCAATTCTTCGTTGCTGAATAGTAGGATGCTGCCAGCGCACCCGTTGTTTCATCTTTTGAATTTTTACAGGAACAGATGGTTCAGAAATCAATTTCATAGCTGAAATTAGCTAACGTCTAAGCTGATTCTAACGAATTAGTCAATCTTCAATTATCAAGTATTATATCTCATTTTAGTAATTTTACTTAGCTCTTTTCCAATTATCTTTGTTTTCAAATCACACTGTTGTATGAGCGAATAGGATTTTTACCTATGCCTTCAGGATGAGTTGAAAATATTTAATTATTTTTTTTAATCAACCGAGCCAAATTATCATCATTCCTTTGGTATAATAGCAGCAACTACAAACAAGTTAGTAAACGTTATTTTCTGAAAGCAACTATCCCAGTCATGCTATGGAGTAGACTTGTTTGAGTCAAAGTTGTGAGGAGTAGTTTAGAGTATCATCAGAGATGATATTTTGCAAAAACAATTTAAGCTTAGGCAAATTTTGCATAGTTGTCAAACATTGGCTTGGCTTCAGTATTTATTGTGTTTTTCTGTTTGCATAAAATGAATGAATCAATCATTACTCAGTTTTTACCTGATCAATTGCAGAAAATATATGAGCAAATTATTACACCGCACCGAAAATGGGTAATATTTGTTTGTTTGTTAATGCTGATTGATATCTTCTTGTTAATTATTCTCCAACAAACGTGGCTGAAATATATAGAAATTCCCCTGGGGATATCAATAGCCCTTATGGTTGGTGTGTTAACCTCACGACTGTTTGATAAATTCTTCAATTATTATTTGTTAGAGTCAGCAATTAAGCAAAAGATGAATGGTGAAATATTAGTAGTATCTAATATTATAGCCAAAGGTCTAATTTTTATCATCATCTTCTGCATTTTCGCTCAAGCTCATCAAATCAATCTCTTGGGTTTAGTAACAAGTTTAGGAATTGGAGGCGTAGCTTTAGCTTTTGCAGCTAAACAAACCTTGCAACAGTTATTAGGTGGAATTGTCATTTATATTGATAGACCTTTTGTAGTTGATGACTATATTGGTTTACCTGATGGGACATTTGGTAAAGTAGAGTCAATCGGTTTACGTTCTACTAAAATTAGAAATTCCGGTAAAGGAACTGTAACTATAGTTCCCAATGATTCACTAATTCAATTAAATGTTGAAAACTTCACAGGAGGAAGAAAAGTTGTTTCCTTAATTTATTTGAAGTTCTATCAAAAAATCAACGAAAATGAAAAAGCTTTAATTCGTCAAGTCATATTAGAAAGTACCAATGATTTATTTGGTATTGATTCCCGTAATACCGAAGTTAATTTTAAAGATATATTCCCAAGTGATCAAACTGAAACTACTCAGGCGCAAATTAGCTTTTTTATTCTCGGTACTGGTGAAATAGGTATGGATATGCGCCATCAATTGCTAGACCTAGCTAAACAAAATATTACCATGCAGCTTCAGGGATTTGGGATTAATTTTGATGTGGCAGATGAAGCAGTTAATATTGATGCACCAATCACAATCTAAACAAGTAAAATGCAGATTTTATTAGATATGCAAAATTGGTTGCCAATTGATGCGGAAACACGCAAGTTTTTGATATCATTGGGAATCAATTTAGGAATTTTTGGTTTCTTTTTTCTGATATCTTTACTGGTTGGTAAATACACTCCTGGGTTGTTAACATTAGTCGTTCATAAATTTACACCCCAACCCATAATCAAGATTTATGAAAGTTTAATTTATCCTCTAGAAAATCTTTTAAAAATTACAGGTACTTTAGTTCTTGTTTCTGTATCGTGGAATTTACTACAACAATATACAGGCTTTTATCTATTCCTGAAATTTTTTCTAGATTTATCATTAATTAGCAGTTTTGCAGCTTTAGTATCTCGTTCGTTTCGTCAGGTTTTGCGCGTCTACGGAATTGATTTAATTCGCAAAGTTGGTTTAGAAGTTGATGAATTGTTGCTAGTTGTGGAAACAGTTGCTAATGTCATCATAGGATTTATAGCAGCTTTAGCATTTGCTCAAAGTCAAAATGTGAATTTAATAGGTTTACTTGCCGGTTTAGGTATTGGGGGTATAGCCGTTGCTTTTGCTGCACAAAGCACGCTCGAACAAATTTTTGGTACAATGGTTTTATATCTAGATCGTCCTTTTGTTCCCGGAGAATACATTCGCGTCAATTTAAGTTCTCAAGGTATATTATTTGCCCGTGTGGAATCAATTGGTTTACGTTCTACAAAGCTGAGAATTGCTGCTAAAAGTACCCTAGTAATTGTGCCTAATTCAGTCATGGCAAAAGTTGATATTGAAAATGTCACTAGAGGTAAAAAGTTAATGGTTTTGCTTTATCTTGATTTTTCTCGCATTCTTGAAAAAAATGAAGAAGCATTACTAGAAAAAGTCATTAAGGAAAGTACCATTACTTTATTTGGTATTGATCCCAACAGTACAAAAATTAATTTGTTTCCCCAAGAAGATCAGCCAGGAGTTCGCGCTAGGGTAAGTTTCTTTATTTTGGGTTCTCATGAAAATTCAATTGACTTTCGCAAGCGGTTATTAGAATTAGCAAATGAACATATTTCTAAAAAGTTGCTGACTTACGGCATAGAATTTACCATGCAAGAACCGACTCTTTATGTTGAGTCACCGATGACAATTTAATGTAAGAATTCAGGAGTCAGGAGTCAGGAGTCATAATATTTGCTTGCATCAGGAATTTTGATACTTACTTTTTAAATATTCTCTCCTCTCCTTAGTCTACCAACTGAATAACCCCCCATTGCCCATTTGTCAACCACTTAGGATCAGCTATTGCTAATTCCTCCAAAACTTCAGCTTTTAAACCTGCGGCCACTTCTGATTTGAGGGTACGTAATGCTACAAGTGGTGCAGGTAAGTAAGAAACTATATCTGCAAAATTTGTGGTAAAATCCCAATTGCGATCGCCTAATAAACGCCGATAATTAGCATCACCTTTCACAACGATTAAATTCGATTTTGCTAACTCATCTTTAAGTGATGTGGGTATTTCCCAAAATGGTAAAGGTGAAGTCCAAAAATAATCTTCAGTTAAAACTAATTTGCCGGAAGCTAGATTTTCTGTTAATCTAGTTCCCAAAGATTGAACTTGAAGATGGCTACTTTGTGCTAAAAAATATTGAGTATAAAGTACATCTTTTATCATCGCATCAGATACAAAGGTTGGATGTGGCTTTAAGTGAAGATAAACCTGATTGACAAAACCACTACCTAAAAGAAAATCTACTAGACATAAATCACAAACCAACTCAAAACCAGCATTATCAATCACAAAATCAATGCGGTTATTCTGGGTTTTAGTTAATAACTTAGTAAGAGCAAATGTGTCATCTACTAAAATGTTGCTTAATTGAGTCTGAATATCAAAATTACTCCGATCATTTTCAAAAGCTGACCACAAACTTAAATCCACTCGATTTCCCCATAATGCAAAATACAATAAAGCAATCAGAGAAGATTTACTAGGGATACCTTTTTTTATGGACTCATCCAACCATTGTTCTACTTGAGTACACAAAGAAATAATCGCCTTAATTGATGTTTCTAAACCTTGGGATTTTTGTAATGAAAATGGATCTACATTTTGCCATTCTTCATGTTGAAAGTAATTAGTAATGTTGAGAATCAGACGATAAAAATAAGTTTCTGCAAAAAACCAAGGTACATCTACCCAACGCTGATTTCTATAGGGTTGTAGATATTTCTCCCAGTGGCAAAAATCTCTACCAGCGTCATTTGTTAAAGGTTGTAAATATCCGCTTGATATTTCTACTGCTAGTTTTTCCAAGCTTTGATTTATTTCCGTGGAAAATTTATTTTCTATAATTACACGACGTGCAATATCTGGCATTCTTTGAGTTACTGTATACTCAGTAAAAGAACCAACATCTGAACCTACAAGCGATGCTGGGAGCGGTAAATTGGGAATTTGCGATTTATTCACTAAAAACTTTGATCTTTCATGAAATTTTACTAATTGTAACCTGAGTTGATAATTTTTTTATTGGCCGTAAGTAGGTCGGCGTTAAAAATTTGCGTTATGACAAGGCAGTTATACTGGAGGTAGAAGGCAGGAGGGAAGAAGTTTTTAGCTAACTTTATGTTTCGTTACATACTTCTGTTTTTTTGTGCCTTTCTACTTATAATTGTATTCTGATTAATCACTTTTATGAAAATCTGTATTGTTGGTGCTGGTGCTATTGGTGGTTATCTCGGTGCTAAGTTAGCTGCTTCAGGGGAAGAGGTAACTTTAATTGCTCGCGGATTGCATTTAGAGGTGATACAAAAAAATGGATTGAGGTTAATATATGCTGATGGTTCTAGCCAAGTCTCTACCCCGGCTTTAGCTACCAGTGATATTACAGAAGTCAAACCACAGGATGTAGTAATTTTAGCCGTAAAAACTACTAGTTTGAATGCACTCGCTCCTGATCTTCCCCATCTTTACCATGACAAAACAATGGTAGTAACTGCTCAAAATGGTGTTCCTTGGTGGTATTTCCGCAAACATGGGGGCGAGTATGAAGGAACAAGCATCAAATCTGTTGACCCAAATGGTATCATTGAGAACTCTATTAATATTGACCGGGTGATTGGTTGTGTAGTTTATCCAGCGGCAGAAATAGTAGAGCCGGGAGTAATTAAGCACATTGAAGGCGAAAGATTTACCCTGGGAGAAATCGACGGTTCTAAAACTGAACGGATTCAATTATTATCCCAATCTCTTAAAAAAGCTGGATTTAAAGCCCCAGTACGTAATCAAATTAGAACAGAAATATGGATAAAATTATGGGGAAATATCGCTTTTAACCCCATCAGTGCTTTAACTGGAGCAACTTTAGAAGCCATTACTCAATACCCTCTTACCCGTGAACTAGCTAGAAATATGATGTTAGAAGCCCAAACCATTGCCGAAAAACTAGGTATCAATTTTGGCATCAGCTTAGAACAGCGAATTAATGGTGCAGAAAAAGTTGGCGCTCATAAAACATCAATGTTACAAGATATTGAAGCGGGACGATCTACAGAAATAGAAGCGATTGTTGGCGCAGTGGTAGAATTAGGTAAAATAACGCAAACATCCACACCTCATATCAATGCAATTTACGCCAGTATGAAATTATTGGAGGTTACTCATCAAAATTAACATCTTCGTAAATTTGGCTAATAGTCGCCTCAAGATAAATGCTACGGCAGCAAAATGATTTGTGTTCATTTGTATAATTTTGTAAAATCCATAAGCCTTCTCTATTGCGGCGGAAGCACTCAATTCTCGGTTTTTTGGTGCTAATTAAAACATATTCTTTGAGAGTATCAATAGTTTGGTAATCTGCAAATTTATCACCTCTGTCAAAGGCTTCTGTCGAATCTGATAAAACTTCTACTATTAGGCAAGGATAAATTTTATACTCCGGGTTTTCCTGGTCACGTTGATCGGAAGTTACCATCACATCAGGATAGTAGAAACGATTGAGAGATTTAATTCTCATTTTCATGTCAGAAATATAAACACGATAACCAGAACCACGGACATGATTATGGAAAAGTGCAAAGATGTTACCAGCGATAGTAACATGAGGATCAGATGCTCCAGCCATTGCGTAGATATACCCGTTGATGTATTCATGTTTAATGGTGCTGTTTTCTTCCAGCTGTAGGTATTCTTCTGGTGTTACACAGATTTCGGGGGAAGCAACCACATTCAAAACCTCAAAAATTGGGGATTATAAAAATTTTTACCCATTACCATTACCTAATTATCTATTATGAAGAATAATTAAGAGAAAATGGTGTCAACAAAAACATGATGATTTTGGCTCAAAGTTTGACAATTGATTGGTTTTTAGTCAATAACTGCGTACAGTTCACTAGCTGGGGCTTTTTTTCCCTGTTACTTGCGGAGATATTAAGAGATATTTACCATGCTTTGTGTCATCAAGTCACCTGGCTGGCGAAATGGCATAATAAGCATCATGCAGCTTACCGTCGTGATTTAACATTAGTTTCCCAAAAAGCTTACACAGATTCCCAACTGTATCATGACATAGTTGAGTCCATTATACTAGTAGTATTATTAACCATAGTTGCCTTAGTTGTGCAGCAATGGGGTTTATGGTTAGGAGTCGCTTATGCTGGAACTTTTTTATATGCTGCATCTTGGCGATATTTTCAAGGCACGATAGATACAGATTACAATCATTTACCTGGACCTTTAGAAACAATTCCCTCTGTTTGGTTGGTAAATAGAACATATCATTGGCGACATCATTTTGATGATGTTAATGCTTATTACAGTGGGGTATTTCCTCTCGTGGATAAAATACTCGGAACAGGACTTTCTTTAAAAGGTAAAACCATTGCTGTAACTGGTGCTTCTGGGGCTTTAGGACAAGCACTAACCACAGAACTAATTAAGCATAATGCCAAAGTTATTGCTGTAAGTAGCAATCCCGAGAAAATACAACCCCAAACTGGGTTAAAGGTGCTTGCTTGGGAATTGGGGAATGAAGCCGAATTGAAAGCAAGTTTAGAGAAAGTTGATATTTTAATTATCAATCATGGAGTCAATGTTTATGGCGATCGCACATCAACAGCCATTCAAAATTCCTATCAAGTTAACACTTTTTCCGCTTTGCGTTTGATAGATATCTTTTCTGCAACTGTCACTGGATCTGAAGCCAAAGCAACTAAGGAAATTTGGGTAAATACATCGGAAGCTGAAGTTTCCCCGGCTTTAAGTCCACTTTATGAACTTAGTAAAAGGGCGTTAGGTGATATTATTAGTCTCAAACGTTTAGACGGAGTTTGTGTAATTAGAAAGTTGATTTTAGGACCTTTCAAAAGTCAACTTAATCCCTATGGTGTGATGTCAGCAGCGCAAGTTGCCAGGGGAATTTTGTTTTTAGCCAAGCGGGATGTTAGAAATATTATTGTCACAGTAAACCCGCTGACTTATTTACTCTTTCCCCTCAAGGAGTTTAGTACATGGTTGTACTATCGCATCTTTAGTCAAGCTTAAGAAGTTTATTCCCCCTTTTTTTAGGGGGTTTTAGCAGTAATTAGATCAGGCTCAAGTAAAATAAAACAGACTATCAATCAAAATAGAATCAAGCTAAATATAGCGATCCGATTTGATTTCTGTCCGCGTAGCGTGGCATCAGCAAGTCCGACTCAAGCAAATACAAGGCCATAAAATACGTAATTAAGACATCCTCTTAACAATTCTCCGCATTTCCATTGATTTATCAGATATTATTACAGGAATTACACAATTTAGACAGGAATATCAGGGAAGGATGGCAATACAAACCATGATCTTGTCTGCTGGGACGAAGGAAACCCAAGCTGAGTATTGAGTTGGCTCAAAGTTCTTCAACCGGATGAAATTCAACTTAACATTCCTTCCCGTTACCGTGTCTGAGTTTGACAGTTAGAATCTAGAGGTAATCAGATTCAGGAATCTTGCGCCTATAACTGTGAAGATTTCAGGTTGATCAACCACGAAGAACTTCGTGCTATGGCTGAGAAAATTCACAATGCTATTAAAATTCCTGTTCGTTATCCTATAGGTAGGGACTCTTTACTGGGGACTAGGGACAGGTAAGAGTTTTTCCTAATTACGAATGACCTACTGCTGTATTTTTAAGGAGTTAATCAAGATGGAAACCAAGTCAACTGAAGCATTGTTAGCACGCGCAGAAATTCCCGATGGCTATCTGAATATTATGGGTTATGTTGATAAGTCAGAAGTCAATGGTCCTGGTTGTCGGGCTGTGGTTTGGGTGCAAGGTTGTCCTCGTGAGTGTGATGGTTGTTTTAATCCTGACTCTTGGAATTTTGAAATTAACAAGCTAGTTTCTATTGATAGCCTAGCAGCAGATATTCTCAAAAATCCCGATAACACAGGTGTAACTTTCTCCGGTGGTGAACCATTTTTACAAGCTTCCGCACTGGCTAGTTTAGCACGTAAAGTTAAAGCTGCTGGGTTAAATGTGATGGCTTTTACTGGTTTTACCCTCAAGCAATTACAATCTGAATCAGCACCGCTTGGTTCTCAAGAATTGTTAGCAGAATTAGATATTTTAGTTGACGGGCCTTTTGTCCAGTCTCAAGCAATTAATTCCCCTTTGTCTCCTGTTTCTTCCAAAAATCAACAGGTTCATGTGTTTAACCCTGATTTTAAAGATCAAATTAGTTGGGCTAGTGATCAAATAGAAGTTCATGTTCTCAAAGATGGCGATCGCATTGTTACTGGTTATCAAGGTTGGTTAGAATTAACGTAATACTCAATACTCAATACCCAGATCCCCAAATTCTCAAAGAAGTCGGGGATCTATTTTCTTTAACACCAAGTTTTTAAAACCCGACCTTTGATTTGTTGTCCAAACCAAGGTGTATTATTGGAAAGTGTATAAAGATTCTCTCTATTAACCGTCCAGATTTGCTCTGGATCAAATAAGGTTAATTCGGCTTTTTCACCGGGTTTAATAGGTTTAATTTCTTGTTGTAAACACGCTGCTGGTTGACTACTCAAAACCCGCCATAATTCTAAAGCTGTAAATTCCCCAGTTGCTACCAAATTTTGCCACAATAAAGGTAATGCTAATTCTAAACCAATAGCCCCTGGTGGTGATTCAGCAAAAGCCTGAACTTTCTCCTCATAAGTGAAAGCTGCATGATCAATAGCGATCGCATCTATCACACCTTCACGTACACCACCACGCAAAGCCGTGACATCGCTGGGATTACCTAAAGGTGGATCTAAATGCAAGCTAGTGTGATAACTCTTAACAGTTGCGGTATCTAGTAATAGGTGCATCCAGGTAGTGCTGGCTGTCACTGGTAAACCTTGCAACTTAGCCTTAGCAATTAATTCCACACTCCGGGCTGTAGAAACCCGCATAATATGGACAGGTGTAGGAATAGCGGCGACTAATTCCAACAAAGCTGCGATCGCACTTGTTTCTGCACTAGCTGGAATCGGGGGTAAACCAATCCGCAAAGCCTCCCCACCTTCCCGCATTACCCCATTTGCTGATAAATGGCGATCGCAAGCCCAGAAAGCCACAGGTTTACCAAAAGGTTGCAGATATTCTAAAACTCGCCTCACTAGCCCCAAATTTTCCCAAGGCTTATTATCCGTAAAACCCACAACCCCCGCAGTAGCTAAATCAGCAAATTCCGTCAATTGCTTACCAGCTAAATCTAAGGTTATTCCACCCCAAACTTGAAGATGGGGAGAACCTTTTTCACTGACTCTCTTTTG
>RDYJ01000191.1 GCA_004293145.1 Nostocales cyanobacterium
CTGCAACTTCAGGTAAACCAAAAGGAGTGAAATTTATTGCTAATTTTGGTGGGGTAAAAAATGAAAATGCTTATATCCAAATTACCTTTCCTGATAACTTCCAAAATATTGGAGAACTCAAAAACTTTATTAATAGTAAAGATGGTATAATTGCAGCTAATAAATGGAAAGTAATTAGTCGTAGTAAGACTGTAACCTATCCTTGGGCAAAAGAAAAGATTGCTTTTAGTAAAGGTGAAGATATTGTTGGTGATATTTACATTGGAGAAGAAAATGGTAAAGTATTTTATGTCATTACCCATTTACCAATGGAATATGGAGATGGTTTTTCACCAAGAGCAGATTTGATTTTAAGTAATCTGGAAATAGGTGGGTAAAGCCAAGACAAATCTTAACTTTTTTCAGCTACAATACAGAAAATATCAAACCTGTGAAAACAGATACCATATTCTATCAACTGTTTCAGACATTACCTAGTATCCTTTTTGAACTACTTGGTAAACCAGCTACAGAAGCGGCAGCATATCAATTTACTTCTGTAGAAATCAAGGAACTAGCATTTCGCTTTGATGGTTTATTTGTACCTAATTCAGAAATACCTGAACAGCCTATTTACTTCGTAGAAGTTCAATTTCAGCCGAAAACGGATTTTTACTGGAAATTATTTACCGAAATCTGTCTTTATCTGAATCAATATCAACCAAAGAATGATTTTCACGCAGTAGCGATTTTTGCTAAACGCAGTTTAGATCCGGGTATACCCAGACAATATCGCGGATGGTTCATGAGTCAGCAAATAACTGTCATTTATTTAGATGAGTTAGAAGTAACAAATGATAATTCTGTAGGGTTGGGAATGGTGAAGTTAGTGGTAGAAAAGGAGGAAACCGCAATTGATCATAGTCAACAGTTATTCGCAAAATCTCGACAACAATTTACAGATGCGGCCAAAAGGCAGAAAGTTTTACAATTGTTAGAGACGATCTTGGTTTACAAATTCAATAATTTAACCCGTCAGGAGATTGAAGCAATGTTTACTTTAGATGAGTTAAAGCAAACAAGGTATTTCCGAGAAGTTGCGGAAGAAGAACGAACAAAAGGTAAGTTAGAGGGTAAGTTAGAGGGTAAGTTGGAAGGTAAGTTGGAAGGTAAGTTGGAAACAGTACCCCTGT
Organism: Nostocales cyanobacterium; assembly: GCA_004293145.1. Taxonomy (GTDB): domain Bacteria; phylum Cyanobacteriota; class Cyanobacteriia; order Cyanobacteriales; family Nostocaceae; genus RDYJ01. The sequence continues at coordinate 1,173 of RDYJ01000191.1, forward strand.
TATTGCAGTTGGGTTTGACTGTGGAACAAATAGCCGCAAATTTAGGTGTGGATATTGAAGCAGTGAGACAGGTTGCGGAAAAATCTGGTGATCAAACTCCTTCAGAGTAGTTAGAATAAATGGAAAGTGATTAGTTTGACTGATCACTTTTTTTAATATTTTCAAAAGTTGATTATTGATTTACTTCTTCCTGTGATTCATCTCTAATATTAAAGTAGTGAAAAAGATTAGTAACTGTTAAATCTGAAGCTTGAGCAATCAGAACATCAATATCTATAACTAGCTTCATGAAATTATCTCAAAAATTTCCTCATCTGTGTAAACTGTTTTATTCTTTTGCATCAAGTCAGAACGCAATGCACGGAATTTGTGTGTAAAGATGTAGTCCTCAATAGCTTTACCGACTAAACTATCAGCAGATATACCTTCAGTTTGAGTAATTTCTAATAGTGCTGCTTTCAGTTCTGGGGTAATGGTAATGGTTAGGGTATCTTGCATATTTTATCAGCGAGCTACATAGTTAATTGTACAGTAGACCAGGCTACTGCACCCCCAGATCCCCTACTTCTGACATATATTAAAATTTAAATTTATTGACCAGATTAAAAAAAGAAGTCGGGGATCTCAGATAGAATATTCCTCTGTCCCCTTGGTGCATAACTGTCATGACCACCGCACAAAATCCCTTTTCTCCCCAAGAAATAGCCTCAGAAGGCATAAAACCAGAAGAATATACCGAAATCGTCCGCCGCTTAGGCCGTCATCCCAACAAAGCCGAATTAGGTATGTTTGGGGTGATGTGGTCAGAACATTGCTGTTATAAAAATTCCCGTCCTTTACTCAAACAGTTTCCCACCACAGGACCCCGCATACTCGTTGGACCCGGTGAAAATGCAGGTGTTGTAGATATTGGCGATGGACTGCAATTAGCATTTAAAATAGAATCCCATAACCACCCCTCAGCCGTTGAACCCTTCCAAGGTGCTGCAACGGGAGTAGGTGGTATATTAAGAGATATATTCACAATGGGAGCGCGTCCCATTGCTTTATTAAATTCTTTGCGTTTTGGTGATTTAGATGACCCGAAAACCCAAAGATTATTTACAGGTGTTGTAGCGGGAATTTCCCATTATGGTAACTGCGTCGGTGTTCCCACAGTTGGCGGTGAAGTATATTTTAACCCTGCTTATTCTGGAAATCCCTTAGTTAACGTCATGGCACTGGGATTAATGGAAACACCAGAAATTGTCAAATCTGGCGCTGCTGGTATTGGTAATCCTGTGTTATATGTTGGTTCTACCACCGGACGGGATGGTATGGGAGGCGCGAGTTTTGCCAGTGCAGAATTAACAGATGAGTCAATGGATAACCGTCCTGCTGTGCAAGTGGGAGATCCATTTTTAGAGAAGTCCTTAATTGAAGCTTGTTTGGAAGCATTTAAAACTGGGGCTGTGGTTGCGGCGCAAGACATGGGTGCTGCTGGTATAACTTGTTCTACTTCAGAAATGGCTGCCAAGGGTGGCGTAGGTATTGAATTTGACCTAGATAAAATTCCAGCGCGGGAATTGGGAATGATACCTTATGAATACCTGCTTTCGGAATCTCAAGAAAGAATGTTGTTTGTTGCCCATAAGGGACGAGAACAGGAATTAATTGATATTTTCCACCGTTGGGGACTGCAAGCGGTGGTTGCGGGTACGGTTATTGAAGAACCCATTGTCAGGATTTTGTTTAAAGGGGAAATTGCCGCAGAAATTCCCGCTGATGCCTTAGCAGAAAATACGCCTTTGTATGAACGGGAACTATTAGCAGAACCTCCCGAATATGCCCAAACTGCTTGGCGATGGACATCTGATAGTTTACCTCCATGTAATGCTACGGGTATTGAAATCGGGGGTAAGTTGCAAACTTGGCAGGATATTTTAGTAACTTTGCTAGGTACACCTAGCATTGCTTCTAAAAGCTGGGTTTATCGCCAATATGACCATCAAGTGCAGAATAACACCGTATTATTACCCGGTGGTGCGGATGCGGCTGTAGTTCGTCTCCGTCCTTTAAATTCTTCCCCAGTCCCCAATCCTCGCGGTGTTGCGGCTACCGTAGATTGTAATTCTCGTTATGTCTATCTTGACCCCTACGAAGGAGCTAAGGCTGTGGTAGCTGAAGCTGCCCGGAATCTTAGCTGTGTGGGCGCTGAACCCTTGGCTGTGACGGATAACCTCAATTTTGGTAGTCCAGAAAAACCGATTGGTTATTGGCAGTTAGCGTCTGCTTGTCGGGGTTTGAGTGAAGGTTGCAAGGAATTATCAACCCCTGTCACGGGTGGAAATGTTTCTTTGTATAATGAAACTTTTGATGATCAGGGAAATCCTCAGCCAATTTATCCAACTCCTGTGGTGGGAATGGTTGGTTTAATTGAAGATTTGGATAAAATTTGTGGTCAAGGTTGGAAAAATCCAGGTGATGGAATTTACCTTTTAGGTTTACCTGTTCAATTGAGATCCCCCCAACCCCCCTTAGAAAGGGGGGCTATAGAGTCTAATTTAGAAAGGGGGGCAGAAATATATAAAATTGAATTGGGTGCTTCGGAGTATTTAGCAACGATTCATCATACTGTTGCGGGAAGACCACCAAGGGTTGATTTTGATTTGGAACGTCGTGTGCAGAAAGCTTGTCGTGATGGTATTCGTTCTGGGTGGGTGCGTTCTGCCCATGATACTGCTGAAGGTGGTTTAACGGTGGCTTTAGCAGAATGTTGTTTAAGTGGCAACTTGGGAGCAGAAGTTAATTTAGGAATCTCCGCCCAAAAACAAGACCAGCATGATACACGCTTTGATGAAGTGCTGTTTGGTGAAGGTGGAGCGAGAATTTTGGTTTCTGTGGGTGTGGAAAATCAAGAAAATTGGGAATCCTATTTACACAGAACTCTAGGAGAAAATTGGCAAAAGTTAGGTGTGGTTGCTAACTTGGAAACAGGTTTAATGGTTTCTACTACTGATAACCAAGAAATCATTAAAATTAGCATTGCCGACATGAGCAACGTCTATGATCAGGCGATCGCTCAACGTCTCGCTCTCTATGCCAATACATAAATAAGGTCAATGTCAAGGATCAGGCATGAAAATTTACAATTTCCACTTCATCCTTGACCAATTTACGGTACTGTTTTAATGGATGGTTAAAGATTTGTTAAGAGGCAGGAGTCAGGAGTCAGGAGTCAGTAGAGACGTTCCGGCGGAACGTCTGTACAGGAGTCAGGAGAAATAATTTACATTCTCCCTATTCACCAGTACCCAGTCACCAGTACCCAGTCACCAGTCACCAGTTACGACACCCACCAGGAGCAAAAACCAGCATGATTCCCCAGCATTTCATCACTTCTGATCAATCCATCAACATGAGTGAAAACGCCTGTGACAAGCCAGAAGAAGCTTGTGGTGTTTTTGGCATCTACGCCCCAGAACAAGATGTTGCAAAAATGACTTACTTTGGATTGTATGCCCTCCAGCATCGGGGTCAAGAATCTGCTGGTATTGCTACCTTTGAGGGAACGCACGTCCACCAGCACAAAGATATGGGTTTGGTGTCTCAAGTATTCAGTGAAACCATTTTAGAAGAATTACCTGGTAATCTTGCGGTTGGTCATACCCGTTATTCTACGACCGGTTCTAGCCGCAAGGTTAACGCCCAACCTGCTGTGGTAGAAACTCGTTTAGGTTCTTTGGCTTTAGCTCATAATGGTAATTTAGTCAATACCATCAAATTGCGGGAAGAATTACTCAAGAGCAATTTCCACTTAGTCACAAGCACGGATTCAGAAATGATTGCCTATGCGATCGCAGAAGAAGTCAATGCTGGTGCAGATTGGTTAGAAGGTGCTATTCGTGCTTTTCACCGCTGTCAAGGTGCATTTAGTCTGGTAATTGGTACACCCGATGGGATCATGGGCGTGCGCGACCCTAACGGCATTCGTCCCTTGGTTATCGGCACTTTAGATAGTGATCCAGTTCGTTACGTTCTCGCTTCTGAAACCTGCGGTTTAGATATTATCGGTGCTGAATATCTGCGTGATGTTGAACCAGGTGAGTTGGTTTGGATTACTGAAAATGGTTTAGCTTCCTTCCCTTGGAATCAACAGCATCAGCGCAAATTGTGTATTTTTGAAATGATCTACTTTGCCCGTCCTGATAGTTTGATGCACAATGAAACATTATATAGCTATCGGATGCGTTTAGGACGGAGATTAGCAGTGGAATCACCCATAGAAGCAGATTTAGTATTTGGTGTACCTGATTCTGGCATACCTGCGGCCATTGGTTTTTCCCAAGCATCAGGTATAGCTTATGGTGAAGGATTGATTAAAAATCGCTACGTCGGTAGAACATTTATTCAACCTACCCAAACCATGCGCGAATCGGGGATTAAAATGAAATTAAACCCCCTGAAAGATGTATTATACGGTAAACGGGTAGTAATAATTGATGATTCTATCGTCCGGGGAACTACTAGCCGCAAACTTGTTAAAGCTTTGCGTGAAGCCGGCGCTGCGGAAGTACACATGAGAATTTCTTCTCCTCCTGTCACCCATCCTTGCTTTTATGGGATTGATACAGATACCCAAGATCAATTAATTGCTGCGACAAAATCAGTTGCAGAAATAGCGAAACAATTAGAAGTTGATAGTTTGGCTTATTTGAGTTGGGAAGGAATGTTAGAAACAACCAGGGAAGATACAAATAGTTTTTGTTCTGCTTGTTTTACTGGTGATTATCCTGTGCCTATTCCTGAACAAGTGAAGCGTTCTAAATTGATTTTGGAAAAAGCTGTAGTTTAGATAATTCTATGATCTTGTGGGGTGGGCTGGACAGCCCGCCCAAATCTTTAATTTTCTGAATCAGGATTTCCAGGATTTATGAGTATTTAAACTGACTATTCAACTAGCTTATTATCTGGCTGAATCATCAAGTGAATAAAAAGACTTGGATATGAATTCCGTAACTTTAGCAATTTTCAACTACCCAGTCTATTAAACTTGAATTTCAGCATTAATTCTCCATAAAAGCAACGCAAGAGCCAAAATTTTTTTAGCAACCCCTAATGATTTAGTTGCATATATATATACAGTTGCAGGAATTTACCGCAAAATATGCCATAACAGAGACGAAGATACTACCACAATTGGGTGTCTATACATGAAAAATCCTCAAATTCATTTTAGCGATCGCTGTGCGGAAATTGATCTTTATCAACTTCAAAATCTGTTTAATATTGCTGCTTTCTGGGCAAAAGGGCGTAGTATTGAGGATTTAAGCATAGCTATTGCTAATAGTGAACCTGTGATTTCTGTTTGGGATAGAGAGCAACTAATTGGCTTTGCTAGGGCTAATTCTGATGGCATCTATCGCGCTACAATTTGGGATGTTGTCATTCATCCAGAATATCAAGGTAAGGGACTGGGAATCAAGCTGGTAGAAACGGTTTTGACTCATCCTTGTATGCAGGTAGAGCGTGTTTATCTGATGACTACTCACCAACAAACATTTTACGAAAAGATTGGCTTTCAAACTAATAGCACAACAACAATGGTACTATACAATCAGCCTAATTTTTCTGCTTTTGGAACTGAAGAAATTCAGCTTCAGGAGTCACTAGGGGGATAGAGACTTGTAACCTAGTCCAATCCTGTGTAATTTCTTTAGTGATGGGAGAATTGAGAATTTCTAGTTTTCCTCCCATCACTGCTAATAAATTTTGATTGAGTAATAGCTTCATTCCTGGTGACAAATCATAATTTTCCTGATCTTTCGTTTTTTCAGCTGCGATTAAATCTATTGACTCACTGAACATTACAGCATGAGTGGGGACATCTAAATAAATATGAACAACATTGTTTGTAGATGCAATTTTACTAGAAAGATAAATACTACCTTCTTCCATTTGCGAAATTGTAGTATCTACTAAATTGACTAATATTTGGCGTAACCACCGCATATCTGCTAAAACATAAATTTCCGGTGCTGCTAATGATATAGTAAAAGGATAATTACGATTGGCGGCCAGCAGATAAGTTAATTTATGAACTTCCTGTAAAATTTGGTTTAACTGTACAGGCTGAATTTCTAACTTGTTGGTTCCTTGTTCTATTCTGGACACACTGAGAATTTCATCAATCATTTTTAGCAATTTAAGCGATCGCTCATAAGCTTGTCCAACAAATTCTCTTTCTTCTGCTGGATCTTCGCACAAATCGTTCAAAATTAACTGATGTAATCCAATTAAACCATTGAGAGGCGATCGCAATTCATGGCTAGTTCTGGCTAAAAAACCAGCTTTAAACTGGCTTATTTCCCTAGCCATTTGGTAGGCTAATTGAGCCATATTTAATTCTTCTGAAATTCCTGAAATTTCGGTTTTTTGGGATTGGGGGACGATTTGTGCAGGGCTAGATGGAGATTTTGATGACTGTAGGAATAACTTACATAAACCAATTCCTAATCCTATTCCCGTTCCTAGATATAACCAATTAACAAAATTCATAATTTTCTAATTCTATTGCTAATCATGATCCAATTTAATAGAACCTTGTCGCAAAATCTGCCAATCATTTCCTGTCCATTTAGCAACAGTAGAAGGTGTTCCTAAACCTTGATATTCTGTCGATGCTAAAGTGAGAACTTCTGGAAAATGAATGTTTATTTCAGTTCGATTTTCTAAAGCCGGTTGTCCTGATAAATTGACGCTAGTTGTAGCCATTGGTCCAGTTTGTGCCAAAATAGTTTGAGCAACTTTATTATTTGGTACTCTAATGCCAATAGTAGTTGCATCAGTAGGATTCATGACTTTAGGAACTTTTTCACTAGCTGGTAAAACCAGAGTCAACGCACCAGGCCAATATTGATTAACAACTTTTTGCCAAATTTTATATTCAATATGATCGCCTTTCACATAATCCCATAAATCTTCAGCTTTAGCAGCCATTAAAATTAAAGGTTTATCAAAACTTCTTTGTTTAGCCATATAAATTAATTCTGCTTGTACGGGTATGCTAGACAGTGCGGGTACTGTATCTGTAGGGAAACTGATTAATTTTCCAGCTTTTGCAGAGTTGATCAGGACTTCTAGAGAAACATTCATAATATCAGAACACTACTTATTTATTTTGGATATAAACCCGCAAAGACGGGTTTTAACTGTGTAGCTGTGATTTTTAATCACTAGGATGGTAAAATCAGCACTAAGGTAATTTTACTGGTTTGTTAGTTTCCTGGCTAGGAGGTGGGGGTAGTGTACCAGGGGGTAGGAACTTTATGGCTGTACTATAGAATATCAGCAATAGATATAGTCACAAAAGCTCCACAGCCAATATCTTTTTTAAGGATTATATACTTATGATACTCTGGGAAGATTGTGGGATGCTCAGTTAGTTGGTAGAACTGGTTTAAATGAAACTGAACTGAATAAAATTTCTGCAAGAGTGGAAGTTGGGGATCTTTGGTTGTCAGAATCAGGATTTTCAGGATTTAAGGATTTACAAGATCAAAAGAATAGAGATATTTAACTGATTGTGTTGTTTTGAAAAATTTGATGTCAATGGTTGTCAGATCCCCGACTTCTAGGACAATTGATGTCAATAAATGATATATATATATCTAGTTAAGAAGTCGGGGATCTATATTCAGACATTTATATAAGCCACCACAAAACGTTCAATTCCTGCTAAATCAGCATGAATGGAAATATTACAATATCTACCATTATTTTCCAATAATTCCCGCACTTTATCCGCTTGTCCCGCCATCATTTCAATTAACCACACCCCACCCGGACGCAAATAAGCAGGAGAAACTGCAATTAAATCACGAATACAATCTAAACCATCAGCACCGCCATCTAAAGCTAGATGTGGTTCATGTTTAACAACTTCCGGTTGTAAGGTTAGTACCGTATCACTAGGAATATAAGGCGGATTTGATACCATCCCACTAAACAGACCTTTCAACGATTCTAAGGGTTTCCACCACGAACCTTGGTAAAATTTCACCCGTTCCCCAAAACCCAAATTTTCCGCATTGGTTTTAGCAACCGCTAAAGCTTCTGCACTGACATCAACTGCATGAATTGTTGCATTTGTCAATACCTCAGCTAATCCCAGAGCGATCGCCCCACTTCCTGTCCCTAAATCTGCCCAATAACCTGATTGTAAACCGCCACTTTGAGCAGCAACCACAGCCAAATCAATCAACATTTCCGTTTCTGGTCTAGGAATTAAAACCGCACTTGACACAGCGAGTTTAAACCTACGCCAAGGCGTTATCCCAGCTATATACTGTACTGGCAACTTTTCATGTAAGCGTCTTTGCCACAACTGGTCTAAATCTTGCAAAGACAACTGCATTTTAATTTGCTTCCATTCTTTGAAAGACTCTAAACGCAGTGACAAGCGGTCTAAACCAGCGATTTCCTGCAACAGCCAATCAACTTCTACAGGAGAAATATTAGTAGCGATCGCGTCTTGAATAGCTTGATTTCGCCACTGCCAAACTTCCATCCCAGTAGGTAGCTGTTGCTTGTTCATGTCAAATTTTACTTAGAAAGCAAAGGTTTGGGCTTGGGAGCATTATTTCTGGGCATAGTCTTGATATATTCTCTAGACTCTGGGGATGGGATGAACACAAATTGCTTCAACCAATCATCATTCTTCTCTTTTAAAATTTGAATCACCTTTAGGATCTTTGCCTTTGGCATTTTGCAATTCATTGAGAAAGTCTTTAGCATCTTGTCGGCTCATATACACCCCTGTCACCGAACCCCCGTTTTTCTTACCATCCTGATTATTAGGTAGGCTACGCCTTAAGGGTACACCTTTTTCATTAGTAATTAAATAGACTGGTACTGCATCTAATTTGTCTTTAATTTCTTGTTCTGGCAATGCCAAAACTGGGGTACTTCCTCCAAATACTGCTCCCAGTAGAGTAGTTCCCACTAAACCAAATGTTATTCCCCAGGGAACCAATAATTTCATGACTGTTTCTTGTGTCAATAGTTCAATTTACTGTCGGCAAATAATTATACCAATAATCATCAATGATCTTTCCCAGTCAGCACGAAATTTTTTTAATACTTCACTGGTAAATAATTTACCTCATTGTGATAGTCATTAGTAGCGATCGCAGCTTGAATAGCCGCATTTCGCTACTTCTCAACTTCTATCCCATTAACTAGCTTTCGCTTACTCGTATTTAATGTTATTTAGAAGGTAAAGATTTGGGCTTAGGAGCATTATTTCTGGGTAGAGTCTTGATATATTCTCTAGACTCTGGGGAAGGTACCAAAACCACCTGGTTTAACCAAGCATCATTTTTATCCCCTAAAGTTTTAATCACCCCATCCACATCTATAACTTGAATATCCGCAGTCGGAAACTTTGGTTTCACTTGGCCTAACAACCCTTGTGCATCCTGTTTACTCAAGAACAAAGGAATCATTTGCTGTTTATTGGGACCCAATTGAATTGGGACATAACCTTTATCTGGTGCAAATCTCACTGCAAAAACTGGCACGCTCTTAAATTGGTCTACTTTTTGACCGCTGGCCTTTAGTAAATCTAAAGCACCTTTTAATTCTTTATCTACAGGTTTAAAAGCAAATAAAAGACGATTGGGCTGGTTTTTACTTTGTTGCAATTGTTGATAAATTACCCCTAGAGGTACGGCTGTCACTTGCAGCTTTTTAGCCATATCTTCTAGTTTGGGATCTTTAGTTTTTGCATTTTGCAATTCTTTAATAAATGCCAATGCTTCTTGACGACTCATATAAACGCCAGTTACTGAGCCACTTTGTTTCCCATTTTGCGCGGGTAGTGTACGACTCAGGGGTAAACCTTTGTCATTAGTAATTAAGTAAACTGGCACTGAATCTAATTTATCTTTTATTTGTTGTTCTGATAATGCCAGTACGGGAAAATTGCCAGCTACCACACTTCCCAGCAATGTACTACCCACCAAACCTAACGTTACGCCCCAGCGAACCAATGATTTCATAACCACTCCTTATCTGAATATGAATAGTTTAATTAACTTAGACAATTTAAACAATTGTTTGATTTTATACAGTCTAAACCAGCTTTAATGATCTAGCAAGCTATTTCATCTGTAAATGACTTTATAGATTTGGCTCAGTGTCTGGAATTTTGCCTTGCTATTTACTACTAAATGCTGTATTCGTCTATTATATTCTTTCTCCAGTAGCGAGTGATTTCCGGGACTCTTCATCAAACACAACGCCATTTTATTGTTTTTCTTGGTTTCAGGTTACAAGTGACGTGATGACTTGATCAATCGTTCCTTCTGCCTTCGACCTTATAGAACTCCACAAAACAAGGTGAGTTGAATCATAGATTTGAGAGACAACTGAAATTACTCCACCGACTCATTTATAGTAACAATCATTGTTGCTGAGTTCTCTAATTGTCCGATACCTGGAAAGTAGACAACCCCTATTTATCAATGCACTATTTTGCTATTTTGTCAATAGGTAAGTTCTAAATTTAGATTTTTTTAAGTGTTTATTCAGCAAGCCCTACTTAAGAATAACATAATCAGGACTTATGCACAGGGTACGAAAAATATGGGTTTGAGATTGCTTCCTGAGTGTTGTAATGATGAAAAAATGTTAATTTTGGGTAAGTCCTAATAATATTGTGATCGCCTTTTTATGGGGTAGATTGTGGAGAGCAAGTTAGCGGTAGCTAACTGTATGTAGGGCTTGCTAAAATATAGCATTTCCTAGTCTAATGAAGTACAAAATTATCCGCGTTTATCAGCGTCCATCTGCGTTTAATTATTATTGCTTGTACCTCACTTGAATGGGA
>RDYJ01000247.1 GCA_004293145.1 Nostocales cyanobacterium
ACTTTAGTTGTACGTGAGCATATTTTTGCTAATCTTAATAGCGATTCCATGATCTACAGTGCATAGATAATATTTTTTGTCAATGCGTAAGTCCTAGAAGTTTAAAAATCACTTTGAACAATTCATAATTGTATGATCCAAACGTCCATAAATTGCTGTTGGTTGATTACACAACCAAGCCCACATTTGATCACCAAAGGAAAAATGCCACCATTCTCTAGGATTTCTCTGAAAACCTGCCTTTAACATGATATCATTTAACAATTGCCGACGGTGATGATATTCGTTATTTCTATTAACATAATAATCAGGGTGCGATCGCTCGGACATTTCATCAATTGGTGAACCCATATTCACAACTTCCCCATTTTCATCTACTAGGGTAATATCCACCGCAGCACCCGTACTATGAGGAGGAGGAGCATTCATATCTAAACTGGGTACAGCCCAAATTTCATAAACTGCTTTCCAGACATCTTCCCGTTCCTGGGTTGATAAATCATCCTCAATTAACTCCCTTTCTTGCAAAGCTTGTGCAAAGCTATAATCTACCATAAATTGCTGCACAGCTACCGGACGATAAGCATCAAAGATTTGAATATACCAACCAGGACACAACAATTGTAAATAACTTTGTGCTTCAATTAAATTCTTGACTACACGTTCACGCAGAAAATAAGGTGAGTGTTCCCCATAGTTAGCACCTAACTTTTCATAAGGATGGGGAGTTTCCACCGCAAACAGTTCTAGAGGAATATTAACTAAAGCTTCACCACATTCAATAATGGGTATTTTGTGATATGGACGCATAATTTTATTTTCTAACATTCATAAATAGACCACCAGAAGACCTCTAGATTTTAAACTGTCACCTGTCACCTGTTAAGTGTCACCTGCTACCTTACTCCCGATGTTCGCAACAAGACTTTTCCTTTACCTCTGGTACTGGATCATAACCACCAGGATGGAACGGATGACAGCGTAAAATCCGCCAAATAGCCATCCAACTACCACGGAACACCCCAAAGCGTTCAATAGCTTGGATAGCATACATCGAACAAGTCGGTTGAAAGCGACAAGTCGGGGGAAACAAAGGAGAAATGAACAAGCGATAGCCCTGAATCAACCAAATCAATAATATTTTCATGCTCAAATCATTTAAAGTATGATCAAAGTCCCAAAATTCTCAGTTGCATCATTGTTGACTACATTTCCCGGTTTAGAATCTATTCTCCCATTGTGGCTGCAAATTTCCACAGCTGCGGCTTGGGTATTACTGGTCATCCTTATCGCTTGGTTAACCAGTCGCTTTACCAACAGCGAACCCGAAATTATCCGTAAAATAGTGCATATTGGCACAGGTAACGTAATTTTACTGGCTTGGTGGCTGAATATCCCCGCTATCGTCGGGATTACGGCTTCCATTTTAGGGAGTATCATTACCCTATTATCCTACATATTCCCTATTTTACCAGGAATTAATAGCGTTGGTCGCCAAAGTCTAGGGACATTTTTTTATGCTGTCAGCATTGGTATTTTAGTTGCTTGTTTTTGGCATTTACAGCAACCTCAATATGCTGCATTAGGAATTTTAATTATGGCTTGGGGAGATGGACTAGCAGCTTTAATTGGGCAAAAATTTGGTCAACATAAATATCAACTTTTTGGTTCAAATAAAAGTTGGGAAGGTTCTTTAACAATGACTTTGATTAGTTTCCTGATTAGTATGTTTATTTTACTAGCAACACAAGGAAACACCTGGCAAATGTGGGCAATATCAATAATCGTAGCCATAGTAGCTACAGCCTTAGAAGCTTTTTCATTTTTGGGGATTGATAATTTAACAGTTCCTATCGGTAGTGCAGCTTTAGCTTACTTCTTAACTCAAATACTGGTGCTTAATTGAATAGCTAATTACTAAGTTGTATATTGCTATATCCTCTCTAGCCTAGTATTGATAATATTAGCTATACCCTGAAAAAACGTAAAAATATATATAGATGTGGCAAATAAATTCAAACCCATCAAATATTAAATATACCTTCTCTAAGGGTATGAGTATATCTGTAAAAATTAAAAGATTTTATATCTACTTTGAGAAGTAGAACTAGCAAATTTGATTTCTATCCCTAGATTTATGAATTACTGAGCAAGAATGCTTATAGTTGGGTTGTTAGGTGGTGATTCACCTAATTTCGTAAGTGAGGCTAACAATCATGTTAAATCAAATAGATGCTTCCGATTTTTTGATTGCTTTATCTGATCAAGCACAAGAGTTTGTAACTGGTGGTGCTGACTTTGAATTAGCGGGCAGTAACTTCGCTAATAGATTAGCTAACCTGCAAGGTACTACA
>RDYJ01000248.1 GCA_004293145.1 Nostocales cyanobacterium
TGGGCTTCTATCTTTTATTGACATTTGATCTTCTCCCAACTACCTCAGCTGTACAGCTGAGGTCTTTTGTTGCAACTATCTAGAACTTACGCACTATACAAATTGGACATGATATGAATCAACGCTAATTGGTGATTGCAGGCTGTTGGGATATCATATTAGGAGGGTGCGTCAGACTTGATAATTTGGCACAATTCACATATTTTCTACATCTGATGCACCCGACAAGAGACTCAAACCCATAATTCATATTTGATGTTTTCTGTCAATGCGTAAGTCCTACGATCATGAAAAACATCAAGTCCAGATCATCGACTTTGCAAAGAAGTCGGGGATCTATCTCATTTATCAATTACTGATTTCGCTATTACCCCCAGTTCCAACCCTGGGGAAAAAGTACCTTCTTCTTTAATTCGCTTGATTTCAGCATCGGTGATGTGCAAATTTAATTTTTGCGCTAAACACTTGACAGTATCTCCTCTATCAATCACACCAGCTACAGCACCAGCGGGGGAAAGTACGGTGATTTGTGATAGTTGTTCGTTTTCTAGTTTGTTAATCACCTCTACTAAGGAAGTTGATTCGCTAACGGTGGGTATTGTAGTCAGGGGATGAACAATGTTTTGTAAAGTTTGAGTTTCCCACTGGCTTCTTTCCGTTGTTCGTAAATCCTCAACTGTGACTAAACCCCGGTAACGTCCATCAGCAGCAGCAAAGTAAACTTGTGGGCAGGATGTTTCTAAAAGATATAAGTCAGCAAACTCCCGCAATGTTTGATCTGCATCCACTACGCGAAAATTACGAGTCATTGCCTCAGCAGCTACTAATTTAAGCAGGGTTTCTTGTAATGTGGTCACGCTGTCGTAGCTATTAGCGTTGCGAATCCCAAACCAACCTAATAATACAATCCACAAACCCGTGATTAGTTCCTTGGTAAAGAAGTCTATGGCAAATCCTAGTGCGATCGCACTATAACCTAAAATCTGTCCAGCCCTAGCTGCCCAATGCACGGCTTGAAAGCGATCGCCTGTAATTTTCCATAGTGCTGCTTTTAACACCTGTCCCCCATCCAGCGGTAAACCGGGAATTAAGTTAAATAAAGCTACAACCAGGTTAATTCTCGCTAAATCTCTCACCATTTCACTTAACAGTGTGGTGTCAGGAAGGATTTTAGACGCTAGAGTTAGCAATACAAACAGGACTATACTTACTCCAGGACCAGCAATCGCTACTTGAAACGCTTTACCTGGTGTTTTTGATTCTTCCTCTATCGCCGCAATCCCACCAAAGAAAAACAGCGTGATTGAGTTAACTTTTATCCCTTGTGACTGGGCTACTAAGCTATGTCCTAACTCGTGTAACAGCACAGACGTAAATAACAGCAGCGCCATTATTAGTCCAGCACTCCAAGCTGTAAAATTTCCCCATTGTTGGTACGCTACCCCAAAATTCAAGGTTGCTAACCCCAAAATTACAAACCATAAAGGGTCTAAAAACAGAGGAATGCCAAATAAAGTTCCAATTTGCCAATTTTTTTGCATTACATCAATATTATCTATCTATTTTTTATACATTTTTCACCTGAAAACACCAGTTTATCAATCACAACTAGCAAAGGTGCAATATGCTCTTATCTCTAGAATAGACAATAAATTAAAATTAATGCGTGGCAACACATTTAATTTGAATAGAATTCATACAATAAAAAAAACCAGCATTTATAGCAGGTAACTCTTAACTCTTAACTGTTAACAGAGTTGAAAGTCTTTTAGTGTATGGATTTTTGACGTTAATTGTGGATCTCATTTAAGTGCATATCGGTATATTATCTGCTAATAAAGCACCTGACAAATTTGATTGACCAAGTGCTTTTGTCAAGTCCCTACAGAACACCAATATTCGCCAAACCTAAAACCGCACCTACACCAATAATATGACCAAAACTCATCGCTGCTAGAAATGTACCAACACTGGGATGATTGAATAGTGCTGGGAAAGGTAAGGGCATTTTAGGACCAACTTGAGGATAGCGAATCGACCAACCGGCAAGTACAAGCATTAATAAGCAACTGCCAACGATAATTGCTGTTACCGTCCAGTTCCATGTTGTTACAGTCTTGGGAACAGTAGCTTGGACTGCTAATAATATTGATGACATAGCGGATGATTTCCATCTTTAAAGACAGTCATCTTTATCTTCTGTCTGTTCAGCCAGGTCATTCTTCCCTCAAAAGGAAGGTAATTCATAATTAAGTAGGTGAACAGAAAAATTTAAAGGTATGTGAAGAAAAGTAAATATGCCTGAAACCCTCTTTCCCCCTGCTCCCTGCCCCCTGCTCCCCTGCCT
>RDYJ01000192.1 GCA_004293145.1 Nostocales cyanobacterium
GATATACTCAATTAGCAACAACAGCAAAAATTGAAGTATTGTTAGTTGGTGGTATTTCCCAAGAAGAAGCGGAAGCAGGAACAGAAGTACAAATTGTTCTGGATAAAACCCCATTTTATGCGGAATCTGGTGGACAAATCGGAGATAAAGGATATATGTCCGGTGATGGTGTTTTAGTCAGAATTGAAGACGTGAAAAAAGAATCTGATTTCTTTGTTCACTTTGGTAAAATTGAACGTGGTACACTGAGAATAGGTGACAATGTAACCGCACAAATTGATAGGGGTTGTCGTCGTCGCGCTCAAGCTAATCATACAGCAACTCATTTATTACAAGCTGCTTTAAAGAAAGTTGTTGATGAAGGAATTTCTCAAGCTGGTTCTTTGGTTTCTTTTGATAGATTGCGATTTGATTTTAACTGTCCTCGCGCTTTAACAACTGAAGAAGTTCAACAAATTGAAGAATTAGTAAATAGTTGGATTTCCGAAGCGCATTCTGCAAAAATCGAAGTGTTACCTTTAGCAGAAGCAAAAGCTAGAGGTGCGGTTGCGATGTTTGGAGAAAAATACGGTGATGAAGTGCGCGTGATTGATTTTCCTGGTGTTTCAATGGAATTATGCGGGGGAACTCATGTTAATAATACTGCGGAAATTGGCGTTTTCAAAATCATTTCCGAAGCGGGAGTTTCTTCAGGGGTGAGAAGAATAGAAGCGGTATCTGGTGCTGCGGTATTGGATTATTTGAATGTGCGTGATAAAGTGGTTAAAGATTTGAGCGATCGCTTTAAAGTCAAACCAGAAGAAATACCCGACCGCATCACAACTTTACAAACCGAACTTCGCAACAACGAAAAAGAAATTCAAACCCTAAAATCACAGTTAGCAATAGTTAAATCTGACAGTTTATTACAAACGGCGGAAACCGTAGGAGAACATCAAATTATTGTTTCTCAACTGGAAGATGTGGATGCAGAATCATTAAAAAATGCCGCAGAAAGATTACTGCAAAAAATTGGTAACGGTGCGGTGGTTTTAGGTTCTATTCCCGAAGCAGGGAAAGTGAGTATCGTTGCAGCTTTCAGTTCTGAAGTGAATAAGAAAGGTGTACAAGCTGGAAAATTTGTCGGAACTATAGCTAAAATTTGTGGTGGTGGAGGTGGTGGAAAACCTAATTTAGCCCAAGCTGGGGGAAGAGACGCAAGTAAACTACCAGAAGCATTAGAAACTGCGAAAAGCGAATTACAAGCATCTCTAAAATAGCAGTTAATGGGGCAGTCCGAAAAACCTGCCCCTCCGCAAACTTATTCAGAAAAAAGCATCATTTAGCGTTTTGTTGTTTCCCTTTGAGAGTTGAACTCACACCAAAAGCACCAAATGCTAATAAACCTAGTATAGAAGCAGGTTCAGGAACAGATTGAGATACACCCTTAACAGCGATCGCATTGACATCAAAACCGTCTCTACCACCTGTATTTTGGGACTTATCAACTAGTTTGACATATCTGTAAAGTGAGTTGGCGATACTACTATCTTTAGATTTAATCGTAGCACCGTACCTATTATTGTAGGCACCATCTGTAATGTTCTTAACGTCGCCGAGTAGTGTCCAAATTGTGTTATCTTCCAGACGCGTAGTCAGCGCATTTCCTGATAGAGATCCTTGATCAACTGCCACATAAACGTCTACCTGTTCATTGTAATCTGATTGTCTGCTTTTATTACCATCTGTAGTTTCCCACAAAGTAATCTCAGGTAAGAACTGTGTTCCAAAATCAAAAAAGGCTGTTCCACCAACACCCAAACTTAAAAAATAGGGGTTATTGCTTGAGTCATAAGCAAATTGGGGCGCACCCGTTGCATAGCTCAAGGTTTTTCTTCTATTATCTGTAATACCAGTACCAAAAGGAGCAGTGATCGCTTGAGTTGCGTATACCCAATCTGTTGATTGCGTATTGGATACAGTATAGTTTAACTCATTCCGGGTGATACCCTCTGTTGTTACCCAGGTTGGTGTTCCAGCTAGTGAGGGAGTAGCACCAAGAGTTGTGATAGCTACAGAAGCAGGTAATACAAGGGCGGCTATGGCTGACAGTTTCATATTTTTAATACTCATTGATTCAGTACGAAGACGTAAATAATATCCTTGGCATGAGTTGATTATTTCATACCTAAACTGGATTTCAACCCTGTTACTGGTATCTTATTCATATCTTCAAATACGGTGATTAAGTAAAAATTAGAATAATTAACTCAAAATAAAGCTTGTTAACCCTTGCTATTCAAGGCTTTTACAAGATATTTAGTCAAGTTAAGTTGAGATAAAATAGGGATTTTGTCTACTTAAAATGTAAAGTTACAGTGAATATGAATATAATCTCATGTATGGATATTTTCTGAATTTACAGATGAGAACAATAGCTTAAATTTAGCTTCGATTCCCTGCCAAATATTACTAGCAGACATTTATGATAAAGTAGATTTTAACGCAGAAGAATAAAAACACTAAACTCAATCTTCCTCTCTGCGCCTCTGCGCCTCTGCGTGAGATAATAATAAAAGGAGTCACTAAAAATGGGACGCATCAACCCCTACACCTTACAAATGCAAATTACCCAAATGTTTGCCCAAGGACAATCATTTTTTGCATTAACAAAAGTTCAAGATTGGTTAAGAGAACATAATCAAAACCCTCTAGAGTATGACATCATCTTCCATCAAAAACCCGCACCTCCCGGTTCAAAAGAAGTGATAGCAATCGAAATTGAACTCAAACGCAAAGACGGAAAACCTGTGGACTCTTGGTTACAAGAACAAGCAAATTTACACGCTTAGTTAATAGCTAGATAAAAATTCCCAATCTCAAACTTACCAAATTACGGAATACTTCTTGATATTCCTGTAGTTAGCAAAAACACCATGAAAAATCATACAAATGACAACTCATCAACGTTGGGTTTTTGCATTTTGGGTTTATTTGGGAATTTTACTTTCTATCTTTATCTCAGCTTACCTGCGAATTATACCCACAGAACTAGCAATATTTGCCCATTATGATACAATTATGCACTTTCTTTTACTAGGAATTGCAGCTTATCTCAGTCATCAAGCATTAAAAAAACGTAAGTTGCAAATATTCAATCTTCCCTTACCACTTGCACCATTAATAGTCTTTATTTTTTGTATATTTGACGAAATAATTCAATCTTTTGTACCTTATCGCAGTGCTGATATTATGGATTTCACTGCTGATGTATTAGGTATTATTGTATTTACCTGGTTAGCCGAAACATTCCCCAAATCAACAAAACAACATGAATAATATCAATCTTTGGACATCATCAGAACACGCTTTAAGCTATTTAGGAAAAGCAGATAAAATACCCCATCGCACGGAAGGGGAAGCAGTTTTATTATCTCAAGTTCCCAAAACTGTTAAACGCATTCTCGACTTAGGAACAGGAGATGGCCGCTTACTTGCACTATTAAAAATAGAACGTCTGCAAATGGAAAGCGTAGCTATTGACTTTTCTCCTACGATGTTGGAAGCGGTAAAAACTCGCTTTGCTGAAGATAAAACAGTGGAAATTATCACCCATAATTTAGATGAACCTTTACCAAATTTGGGTTTATTTGATGCAGTTGTTTCTAGCTTTGCTATTCATCATCTGAGTCATGAACGGAAATTTTCTTTATATCAAGAGGTTTTCCAAATCTTAGAACCTGGTGGTATTTTCTGCAATTTAGAACACGTTGCTTCACCGACACCAGCATTACATGAAAAGTTTTTAACAGAAATTGGTACTCTACCAGAAAATGATGATCCTTCTAATAAATTGTTAGATGTGGAAATTCAATTACAATGGTTACGAGAAATCGGTTTTATTGATGTTGATTGTTATTGGAAATGGTTAGAACTAGCATTGTTAATAGGGATTAAATAATTGAACGCAGATAAACGCAGATAAACGCAGATAATTATATTGTGAATATTCACCAATTTTCGATCTGTTTTTTGACTAAATCTGCTAATTTTTGGGCTGCACCACCTTCACCCCTAGCACTGCGTAATTTATCTTTCATTACTGCTAATTTTTCTGGATTTTCTAATAAATCTAAAACCATTTCTCCCACAGTTTCCGGTTGCAATTTCCCCACTAATTCTGGTACAATTTCTGCTTGCGCCCAAATATTTGGCCAAGCTAATAAACCTTTATTTTTAAAAGCCCACCAATTAATTAATTTAGCAAAAGTTGAACCTACACCCGGTAAATTTGCTAATAAACCTGGTAAACCATCCCAAGAACGCATTGCATCTAATTGTTGAGTAGGTAATAATACAATCATCGGTATTCCCAAAGCGCCTAATTCTGCGGTATTTGCTCCTACTGTAGTTAAACAAAGGGAACATTGAGATAATAAATGATAAGCTGGGTTTTCTTGTCGTAATTCTACTTTTAATCCTGTAGAAGTTATGATAAAATCATCGATTAACGATGCACCTTGAAAACCGAAAGCTTTGGTAAATTCGTTTTTTTCAGGATTAGCAAAACTGGCTAAAGTTGCTAAATCTAAAGTAGGTGCAACGGGAATAAAAAACTTTGTTTCTGGTCTTTTAGTATGAATATATTCTGCAATAGCTAAAGTTAAAGGTACACCTTGAGTTAATTTTGCTGCTTTTGAACCTGGTAACATCCCAATTAATTCTTCTCCCCTGCTCCCCTGCTCCCCTGCTCCCCTGCTCCCCTGCTCCCCTGCTGCTTCTAACATCAAATCACCGACAACGGTAAACTTATCAGCATATTTAGGTGAGACATTTTTGATAACTTGGGGTTTCATCACTCCAAAACTGTCTATAAAATTATGCCAGCGTGCTTCCCATTCTGCATAAACTACGGTTTTATATCCTAATTTTTTACCAATGATGACGGGAAAAATTTGATCTCCTCCCAAAAATACAACGACACCTTTTTTTCTCCAGTCCCAATTTTCGGCTGTTTTTCCTGTTAATAAGAACTGCCAAAAATGATCAGGTGCTTGAACTCTATCTACTTCTGGATAGGAACTAGCTATACTTGCTTCTTTACCACTAGCATGAGGACAAGGTGATAAAATCACAGAAATTCTCACTTCAGAAATATCATTTCCTAATTGTTCTCTTAATGCTTTAACAACTGGACGCACCCAAGTTGTAACTTCCCCTGGTCCATTGGAAAGAATGAGAATGTCTATCATGTCTTTTTAAACAGTTATTATATTTTTGAGGCTTGGTAATAGGTAATAGGTAATAGGTAATTGGGTTATAAACCTCCCCCTGCTCCCTGCTCCCTGCTCTCCTGCTTATTCACTGTCACCTGTTATCTCATCATACTTAGCTCGAACAGCCTGTATGTCTTGCCACATCAACCATTTAGGTGAGCCTTTTTCCTTAGCAGGGTTACGCAACAAATAAGAAGGATGGAAAATAGGCATACATAAACGCCCTTCCCACTCTATCCATTGACCGCGAATTTTCGTAATTCCTTGTTTACTGCCTGTAATTCCTTTAACAGCAGTTGCACCTGTTAATAAAATAATTTTTGGGTCAACTAGGCGAATTTGTTCTAATAAATAAGGTTTACAAGCCGCCATTTCATCAGGGGTGGGAACTCGATTTTCCGGTGGACGGCATTTGTTGATATTACTGATATATACATCATGCTCGGTACTCAAATTAACAGAAGCTAGGATTTTCTCCAGTAATTGCCCAGATTTACCCACAAATGGTAAACCAGTTTCATCTTCCTGTTGCCCTGGTGCTTCCCCAATAATCATGATTTTGGCTTGGAGGTTGCCCCTTCCAACTACAGCATGAGTACGATTTGCCCCCAAACCACAACGATGGCAATGATGACAGTGCTGTGCTAAGTCCGCCATATTTGCATAAGTTCCAGACGGAATAGGAATTTTCGCATCTGTGGGAATCAAATCTTTTTGGTTAAAGTTTGATTCGTTAAAAAGGCTAAGTTGGGTGTCGCTGTTCATGAAAATGGGGAATTTAGCTGGGCTATTTGTCTAAAGTAGACGTTGATTGAATATTGAGATTTATGATAATTCCATTGTATCAATATACAACATATTGCAGCTAAATAAACTACAAAATTGAGTGATAAAATTTTACACCAACAGGATTTTACTGCTGATGTTTGACAACTGACCGTGATTGATTGTAATTAGTGTTCAATTTCAGTCATGCTTAATTACAATGCTTCCGGTGGGGAAATATCAAATCCCAAACAGACACCAGCCCTATGAGACTTAATTCTTGGTTGAATATTTGTTGCCGTTTTTTGAGTTGATTGACATGATGATGAAGGTGTGGGAATAATCACTTGGGAAGTTTGTAATGTTTGATTATTTCCTTGCTGGGAAATAAAGGATAATCCTCCCACAGCCCCAGCGACAAGAACCGTATAACCTACATATAAATGTGTAGGACTAATTTCTAAATTTAATTGTCCAGAAGCATTTTTTCTCTGATACCAAGATGGTAAAACAGATTTAGATTGATTCGGTGCAGGTAAGGAATTAGCTAAAATTGTGCCATTTAGTCCTAAAGCATTGGCCATAATACGGATGAAACCACGAATCAAGATATCTTCTGGCAATATATCTAAATTAGCGTTTTCCACTGCTTCCATTTGATGAGTTGATATATGAGTGTAAATATTTAATTTTTGCAGTGTTAAACCTTGAGATTCCCTGGCTTGTTTGAGTTGTTCTCCAATCAGTCGTAGACTTTCTAACCTCTGTTCTGCTGCTATTTGTGCTGATCGTTCACGTTTAGAAAGCTTATGATTTTGCCACAGCCATTTGATTGGTGTTTTTGTTTTCGGTTGTTCTTCTATGGTTTTATTTGTGACTACATCTGCTCCCAGTTCAGATAGATCCGATTGAAATTCAGATGTTGAGGGCAAATTGGTTTGAGTAGTATCTATTAATCCTGGTTGTGGGATCGGTTCAGAATTATTTAGGATCAGCGGTGAATTACTAGATTGTGCCAAATTTACATTAGCTAATTCAGTATCATCTGCCTGAAGAGGAATACTTGTTACAGATTCCTGTTTGCGGGCAAATTGCTTAAACGCTAAAGTAATCGCTTCTCTACCGATGGCTTTGAATAAATTTATGGCTTGTTCATCAGATGACCCCAGTAGGTTCTGTAGGTTAGCTACTGCTAGACGATAAACTCTACTGCGATGTAGTTCCGATTCTATTTCTCTGAGTAGCGATCGCAATTCATCTTTGCTAATTTGAACAGCAGGATTACCGGGAATGTTGAATAAGTACGCAGATGCCATAGTCATGATCTAAGTCTCTCCAGGTGCTAGATGAAAAAGAGATTTTACTGTGTAATTTCTTCCAGAGTTAATTGTCATATCCGGATTTTCGGGTATCATTTTCGACTATTAACGGGCAAAACTCATAATTATTACTAATATCATCCTCTCTCGGCACATTCGCCAAAAAAATCAACGGCATCTCAGGACATCAAAATTATTTGTCACTATTTTTACCTATTCCTAGTGAAACTAGCAGTTAAATAATCCTTACAGTAGAGGTATTAGGGTATTTATTTTTTTAAGATGTTTGTTTCCCATTGCCACTATGAAAAAATACATAGCCATTATTAATTGTGAACATCAAAACCTAATACTACTGAATTAAAAGTCTAGAAGCATTAGTCATAAATGAAAGTGAAACTGCTATTGTCAATTTATAATCCTCTTTGAAATTGAATGAAAAATGAGAAATGAAATTAGTGTTAATACTGAGTTTTTCAGGCAAGCCTAAATCATGTTTGTAAACACTACAGTATGGTTCTGCCCTTCATAGGCATCATACGCTGATGAGGCACGAAAATTTCGGTGTTATTACTTATTTACAATTTAAAATTAGCCTTAACTTGTCAACTAGACTCTGAAGGTTGTAATTTGGTATGGGTAAAGGTTTTTCTTTACTTTTCACCCCGTGCAATTTATTAGATAACTTTTTTCTGTATTTACTTTTGAGGTAAGGAAAGTGACTGTTTTAAATAAATCCCAAGCAGAACAACTAAAGGAAATAACTGCTAATTTACGACACATCAGACAAGAAAAATCCATATCCCTAGAACAAATCGCTATGCACACACATATTCGATTAGCTGTTTTGCAAGCTTTAGAAGAATGGCGATTTGAGGAGTTACCTGAGCCTATTTTTGTCCAAGGTTTTATCCGTCGTTATGCAGATAACTTAGGACTGGATGGTACTGTTTTAGCTAACAGCTTTGAACTAAATCTTACTCCTATAAAATCTCATAATTCAACTCAACCATTAATTTTATATATACCGCTTTTTGTTCCATACATCTTCTTATTAATAGCTGCTTCTGCTGGACTGTTTTATTTACTCAAATCTGAATTGACGGGTAAATCATTAGCTAATAAACAAAACCCAATATCGAGCGTTCAACCAAAAACTATCCCATCTCAATTGTCACCTGATGTAAAAAAAACATCAGTAAATATAAGCTCTCAGTCCCCTTCTACTTTAAAAAAAAGAGAGAATTTACAGCCTATTTCTCATTCTCTGAAAAGTCGGACTACAAAATCTCTAACTAATATATCTATTACAAATGTGGCAGTTACTTTAAAACTTCAAGGTAATTCATGGCTACAAGTAAAAGCTGATGGTAAAACCGAATTTGAGGGAATTTTAACCACAGGACAACGCAAAACCTGGACGGCAAAAAAGTCTTTAACTATTCGTTCTGGTAATGCGGGTGCGGTCTTAGTCTCTGTCAATGAACAAGAACCAAAACTATTAGGAAATGAGGGTCAAGTTAAGGAGGTGACATATACTAATTAGTAATTCATAATTCATAATTCATAATTCATAATTCATAATTAGTAATTAAAGATTGAGGATGTTTGAAAATTGGTGATGTATTCACAATGCAGTTTTTTGGATTTTGTTTTATACAACTTGTAATTTTTCAAAGCTCCTATCCATTAATTATTTATTGCTAATTAGTCAATTCATACAATATATAATTACGAATTACGAATTACGAATTACGAATTATTAATCTATTTTCGCTTTTTGCAGATGCCAAGTAGTTGATTGCTCATAAGCATAAGCTACTTGCAAAAGTTGGTCTTCTCTTAATACTTTACCAATTAACTGTAGTCCAATTGGTAGACCTTTGCTGTCAAAACCACAAGGTACGCTAATACCTGGTAAACCTGCAAGATTGACAGGAATAGTCATCAAGTCATTTAAATACATACTCAAGGGATCGGTGATTTTTTCACCGGCTTGAAATGCTGTAGTTGGTGCAGTGGGAGAAACTAAAACATCAACTTGTGCAAAGGCTGTTTCAAAGTCTTCTTTGATCAATGTGCGGACTTTTTGCGCTTTCAAGTAATAGGCATCATAATAACCGGCACTGAGGGCATAAGTACCAATCATAATCCGGCGTTTGACTTCTGTGCCAAAGCCAGCAGCACGGGTACGGGTGTACATAGAAAGCAGGTTGTCTGCATCTGGTGAACGTAAGCCATATTTAACGCCATCGTAACGCGCTAGATTCGCTGATGCTTCTGATGGGGCGATAATGTAGTAACTGGGTACGCCATAACGGAAACGGGGACAGGAAATATAATGAATTTCTGCACCTAAAGCTTCTAATTGAGCGATCGCCTGATTTACTGCTGCTTCAACTTCTGGATCTAACCCTTCACCAAAGGTTTCTTTAATAACACCAACTTTGAGTTTTTTACCTTTTAAATCTGGTGTTAAATTGGCAGTGTAATCAGGAATTTCAACTTTTAAGCTGGTGGAGTCTTGAGGATCATAACCTGCGATCGCATTTAATAAAATCGCTGCATCTTCCACACTTCTACCAAAAGGACCAATTTGATCCAAGGATGACGCATAAGCTACCAAACCATAACGGGAAACTAACCCGTAAGTCGGTTTCATACCCACCACACCGCAAAAAGAAGCCGGTTGACGAATCGAACCCCCAGTGTCCGAACCTAGCGATACAACGCATTCTTCAGCCGCTACAGCCGCCGCAGAACCACCAGAAGAACCACCGGGAACCCGTGAAATATCCCAAGGGTTGGCGGTAGTTTGATAAGCGGAGTTTTCTGTGGAACTACCCATAGCAAACTCATCCAAGTTGGTTTTTCCAACCGTTACTGCTCCGGCATCAGCCAGTTTTTGGGTTACAGTGGATTCATAAGGTGGGATAAAGTTTTCGAGAATTTTAGAAGCGCAGGTAGTACGAATTCCCTTGGTACACATATTATCTTTTATACCAATGGGAATCCCTGCTAAGATACCGATTTCTTCCCCAGCAGCGATTTTTGCATCCACAGCACGAGCCTGATCTAAAGCCTGTTGTGCCGTGACAGTTAAGAAACTGTGCAGTTTTGGTTCTAATGCTTGAATGCGATCTAGGGCTTCTTGGGTAATTTCAACGGCAGAACGTTCTTTTTTTACTAGCTGTTCGTGCAACTCGCGGATGGATGCCATAATTTTTCTCTTTATTAATCAAGTCATTGATTTTAGCATTTACAGGACTGGGGATGGTGTTTTGTTGGATCGCACGCAGAGGCGCAGAGGCGCAGAGAGGGGTTTGAGGGTTAAGCTGTTGTGCTGAAAATAACTGATTTTATGATGGAAATGTTTGTAATTTTTTCCTTTATAAGTCAATGAGATATACGTATTCTATTATAGAATAAAAGAGCTTATACAATTTATTGATACACAAAATTATGGATTCTTGGTTAACAAATGAAGTTAAGCAGTTACTCTCTAAACCCTGTCTAGATATTTCATCTGTAATAGCAAAGAGATTAAACAATCGGATACAAGTTATAAAACAGAATATGGATGAACGGGCGCTCACTGAATATTTAGTAGATGCTTTAGATACCTCATCATTAGAGAATGTATGGGGAAGTATTCTGGAGTTGTTAAGAGAGCAAAATATATATTTGCATACTAATGTCCGCAAGTCTACAAAGGAAAATAGAACAGGAGCAGATATAGGAATAATTATTAATCGTAATATATATCAATATCCTTCTAAATCAGAAATACATTATGGCTGTCTAATCCAATGCAAAAAGGTTGACATAAATGGTGAAATAGGAGAATTCTATCATGAAGTTAGTTCCACAAAAAAAACTCAAAGCAGTTTAATGCTGGATATTACTCCTAGCTCATTTTATTTCATATTCACACCTTCATGTCTACTTGATATTGATTACTCATTAGTACCTGTTGCCTCGATTAATGCTGGAGGAGGATGTCAATCTCCAATATGGAATAATACCGGAAACTTTGAATATCACCAAGTATTGTTTCCATTTCTGTACAATCATCACAATGATCAAATAACTTCTTCAACAGGAATTCTAGTAGTACCCGCTCTTGCTGTGGAAGCTCAAAACAAAAAAGGTAAAGACGCAAAATTAAAAGATATACTACCCAATTGTATGCCATTGTGGTATTGGTTTTCAGAATTATTAGTAGCTGGTTTTGTTGGTGATTCACGACAAGATGTAATAGATACAGCAACTAATGGTGTAGATTTTTCTGTTGAAATTACACTGAGTAATGGTTAAGTAAGTGCGATCGCTCCTATTTTAACTTGAGTTAAAAAAAGCAACCTATGAGAGAAGCGATCAATCAACTAAATTTGACATAAAATAGAATAAAATCAACCATAAAAGTACAAAAATGTATCATTAAAATATCTATGACACTAACCCTTGATCTCTCACCAGAATTAGAGCAATATCTTTTACAAGAAGCTAATCAGCATGGACTTTCTGTAGAAGCAATGGCATTACAACTTTTAACAAATTCTATTTTATTAAAACAAAAGCAAGCCGAAGCTGTTAACCTTATCCAGTCTTGGATAGATGATGAAG
>RDYJ01000249.1 GCA_004293145.1 Nostocales cyanobacterium
AGCATGTTATCATCACAATCGTCTGCATTAAGAACATACCCTGCTGGCAGATCACAAGACAAAATCATTTCATTCAAATTCCCGAATCCATCTTGATCAGCATCTAAGTAATAAGTACTCATCACATACTCGTCTGACTCTCCATCGCAGTTGTCATCTATACCATTACAAATTTCGATAGCCCCTGCATTCAAAACCGCATTGTTATCATCACAATCATCAAAATTGGAAACATATCCATTGGGTGCAATACACGCATCTGTAGTTGACTCAACGTTTCCATATCCGTCATTGTCCAAATCTTGAAAATAAGTATTCAAGGTATTACAGGTAACGATAGAAGTACCTGGAGATGCCCAGTTACCAGCGACATCAGTACTCGTATAAGTAACCTGCCCTTCCAATGTTCCCAAAGCTGATACCAACCCTGCGTTGCTCATCCCTACATACGAAGTGTTGAAATTGCCGACATTGTCATAACCCCAGTAAAAAGTCTTACCTGCAGTTGCTGGTCCGAAGCTCACTCGTGTTACTTCAATTCCTGAAGCATCAAAAATGATGACACCATCACCACCTGAGCTCAAACCAATTCCAGAACCAGAATAATTACCTACTTGTAAATTATTTGAGCCCCAAAAAGTTTGAAAGCTATTCAGATAATTGGTCGCCGATTCAACAAAAACCACTCTTTCTCCCGGTGCAATTTCACTGACACCCTGCAAAATCACGGCATTAGCGAAGTTGAATGAATTGTCATCCATCTTAAATCCTGAGATATTAATAGGAGATTCTGTAATATTGGTCAATTCAAACCAATCAGGTGTACCGCCAGATGACATAACCTCTGTTACACGCAACATGGCCTGAGCTTGGGCTGTTTGAACTGCTCCCAAAACCAAAAGACTAATTAATAAACGTCGTACCATAAAAATATTTTTTTCAAAACTCGCAAAGCAGAAACACTTCATGACGAACACTAGGTTATGAAAAAAGAAAATTACCACATCAAATGTTATGGCAATTCAACAACAATGTTTTCAGTATGTTACTAATCTAACTTGAGAACTTTCACAACAATACCTGAATCTAAACGCAACCAATAATATCCATCGGCCATTGCACGCAAGTCACAATTTTCTTCGGGTGATACAAATTCCCGAATCAATTGACCATGTGTATCATATATCGCTGTGAATTGACCAATTCCATCACTATAAATCAATCCGGTGGTTGGATTTGGAAATACAACAGTTGATTTAATCCCCAGATACGAAATCTGATTTGGCATGCTGCCATCACAATCTTCATCTACAGAATTGTCCGCAATCTCAATAGCATCGGGATTTATCTCGAAGTTGTCATCATCACAATCACCTATAACAAACGCTCCGCAAGACACCAGTGAATCAACTCCAAAAGAATCGCCATCAAAATCAAAATACATCAGTGAAGTGTCATTACAATCCCAATTATTTTCTACAAAATCTGCGGGCACAACACAAAAAACACCCATGCCATCTGGATTACCAAATCCATCTCCATCCAAATCAGCGAATGCTACAATACCCAAACCTTCATCGACGGCACCATCGCAATTGTCATCCTGCTCATTGCATACTTCAAATGCATTGGGTGAAATATCAAAAATACTATCGTTACAATCACCCGATATCTGCACATAACCCATTATTGTATCGCAAGTAAAAACCTCGGTAATTTCCAACCCATATCCATCTGAATCTCCATCTTGGTATTGATAGAAATTGGTCCCAAATGACAACGAAAAATTTGGTGATTGAATCGAGCAACCGAAATCTAGATTATAAATAGATGCGTACAATTCTTCTGTATTCGTCACCCAATAATGATCTCCCTGAGACATCTCTTGACCCGACTGACTCATCCAATACACACTATAATTCGCAGTGTCTAAAATTGACACCAACAAACTGTCTCCATCACATGCATAACTCTCGGACACTTCAAATGAATATGGAGTAAGATCTGAGCAAGTATTGATTTGAAAAACAGTAATCGTACTACTCACTTCGTTGGCCAAAAGAATCATATTCTTTCCATTTGGTGAAATGGTATCTGCAATAAAAAAAATGCCTTCTGCTCCCAAATCAGGTCCAATAGCGTCACCAAAACGATTATTGGCATAGGTTACAAATTGAGGATTTGTCGGATTGGAAACATCAAATACGACTACACCACCCACACGCTCAAGCGCAACAAATGCGAAGAAACGATTTTCAATTTCCTTCACCACTATTCCTTCAGGCTCCGGACCCTTGTCATCACTTCGATTCTTTTCTACCG
>RDYJ01000193.1:0-11911 GCA_004293145.1 Nostocales cyanobacterium
GATTTAAGTCATCAATTTTTGCTTCAATTTCATCTAACCGCTTTTGCAAACCACTAATATCTTCATTGGGGTCTTTTCGCAATATTTCTTGAATTTTATCTAACTCTGTTTCTAGTTCAGAAATAGATTCTCTTAACTGATTAATTCTTGCTTGTTCTCTATCAACATTTTCCCAAAATAAATTTGCTTGTTTATCAATATCATCAATTTGCGCTCCCATTCTAATTGCTGTTTCTTCCACAGAAGAAGAACCTGTTTTTCTCAGTAAAGATTTAACATGAAAATGTCCATGTCCACCTTCTTTTAAATCTGCACCACAAATACAACGTCCAGTTTGAATTAACTCAGAAACAAATTCTTTAGAAATTCCCGAAGTTAATTCTCCCCGTTGTTTTAAATTGCTGATAATTTCCCGAAACTGCTGGTTAGTCTCACCTAATAAAACCGTGTATGCTTGTTTAGAAATAATCTTTTTGAGTGTATCTTTTGTTTTTTTTAATTCTTCTTGATTTGTGCGTTTTTGAGTTTCTAAATTCTGTCGTCTTTCTTGTAATTCTTTAACCGCAGTTAATTCTATCAAACGGGTACTAATATCTTTTTTAAACGTCTGTTGATTTTCTAACTCTTGTTTAATTTCCGTTTGTCGTTGGCTAATTTTTTCAATTTCTTGCTCTAATTTATTCTGCTCACTCAATAATTTTTTAGTTTCCGCATCACCAATAGCAGCTAAGTCATTATCTAAGCTTTTCTTGGCTTCTTTTAAATGTCTAATAGCTAAGTCAATGACTTTCACACCTAAAAATGTTTCCGTTGCTTCAGCAATTTCTGTCTTTTTATCAGAACGGACAATTTCTTCGATTCTTTCTCCGTCAAAAAAGAAATATTGATGTAAACTAGCTGGTAAAATATTGTTAATTATTTCTTCCGCTGGTTCTATGGGAAACCCCCATTTACCTTCTTCATTAGCATATTGAATTGTTAATTTTGTTTTCGTTGCTTCCTGTGTGGTAAGATTTTTATAAACTCGACAAGTGCGTTTTGCTCGGTAGCGTGTTCCTTCGTGTTCCCAACCCACTTCTACCCAACATTCTACTGCTTGATTTTCTTGGACTTCAGAAATTGCGCGTTTATTAACTAACTGTTCTGTTGCAGCAAATGCAGCAGTAAACTTTTCATATAAAACCCAGGTAAAAGCATTTAATAAACTGGTTTTTCCCGCACCATTATTACCATGAATAATTGTGGTGTTACGAAAGTCTCCACTAGCAATCAAAATTTCTGGTGTCTGACCATAAAAAGAGCGAAAATTACAAAGTTTAATAGAAGTCAATTTCATTGTACTGCTTCCTTAACTATTGCTAAAATATCATCGTTAATTGCACCTTTGCTTTTCCGTGCTAATCTCGATTTTTCTAATTTACATACTCGTTCAATTATCTGCTTGACTTCCGGTGGTGCAGCGGTAATTGGTGCTTGTACATCTTCAATGTTTATTTCTGTAGACATGACTGAGTTCAAAATAGGCTTTTACTCTATTTTAACCATCTCTGTCGCTGTAATTCCAACTGTGAATTTACTGTTACTGACAACTTTAAACTCTGCAATATCTGGAGAAAAATTTTCCAATTTTACGGCTAGAAAGGGTTGCAATTTCTATTTTTTAATGATATGATGACTTTTGTCAAGCTTAATAATGGGATGTAGCTTGTTCTAAAAATTTCACTTACACTCCATTATATTAGAATAATACCGCCGACCCAGCGCCAAGTCAATCTACTTACCATCAATTTTTGCCCCCCCCAGAGGAAAAAACTAAGAAAGATATTGATAGATATACAAAAATGATAATCTTCTCTCTGCGTCTCTGCGCCTCTGCGTGAGATAAAAAATCAAATATCCAATAAACCATATCGCTTTTGCAAATTCAACAACTGCATCCTAGCTTCCCCAGCATTATCAGCCAAATCTGCAAACTCAACAAACCTTCTTAACTCCTTTTTCAACAAATTGCGTTCCACTTCAATAGCTTCTCGATCTAAATCTGGAGGTAAAACAATCATATCAAAAATTGTAGCTCGATCCTTACCAGGGTGAGGACGTAACACCCTACCCCGACGCTGGATAAATTGGCGAGGATTACCGGAACTTGATAAAATTACCGCAGTTTGAATAGCGGGAATATCAACCCCTTCATCCAAACAACGAATAGCCACTAAACCTTGTAATTCTCCACTTTCAAACTGACAGCGTAAGGTTTCCCGTTCTTGTAAAGAAGTGTGTGCAGTATAGGTACTGACTTTATAACCTAATTCTACTCCCAAAATTTTAGACACGGCTTTAAGTTGACGCAGAGATGAACGGTGTCCAGTTTCCTGCGAACCATCGCTACAATAAAATAGAGTATGGCTTGTATCCCTACGATTTTGCATTAATTCGCGTAAAGCCGTTAACTTATTTTCTGCTGCACCTATTAACCTAGCACGTTTCACTAATAAAGATTTAATATCTTCAATATCTTCAAAATCACCTTCTTCTCGTTCCCGATATTGAAGAGAACGCCCAATTCTCTTGGTTAACTTTAAATAAGCAATACTTTCAATTTCCGTTAATTCCACGAGAACGGGATAATATAAATAATGGACTAAAGCCCCTTGATTAATGGCATCCTGCAAACTAAATTCCGGTTGCAGTACCGAACCAAAATAGTCAAATAAACACTGCGTACCTCCATCATCAAAATATCTTTCTGGAGTTGCGGATAAAGCGAGACGCAAACCCACATTGCGGGGTAAACTCTCTTCTAACTTAGGTGCGCCTAAATTATGCGCTTCATCACCAATAATTAAAGTTTTAGGCGGAAAATATTTAAGTTGCGATTGCAACCCTTCACTAATTAAAGTCGAGTTAGTGGTGATCACCGTCACGAAAGCTTGAGAACCGGAACGCAGATTATATAGTTGCGTTGACAGTTGACTTTGCCAAGTACGTAAATTCTCGAAAGCTAAAATCGGCTGTAAGTTAAATTTCTCACACTCTCTAGCCCATTGGCTGACGAGATGACGATAAGGACACACCACCAACAAGACTTGTAAACCTATTTGTTGCTGTAATTCACAAGCGATCGCCAGTGCAGTAATAGTTTTACCACTACCAGTAGCCATTTTCAATGTTCCCCTGCCATGATTAGCAAACCAGCTAGTAATAGCTTGACGCTGATATCCCCGCAGTTGCAAAGATAAAGGCATTTTTGGACATCCTGGTAATGACTGCTGAATTTGATAACTACCCTTTTTTTCGCCCACAAAAGGCAATTTGAGAGAAAAAGCAGGTTGTTTAGTGTGTTTTTTGATTGGCGATCGCGTTAAATACATAAGGTGACAGTAAAGAAGATAGTAGTTGACAAATTAAAGTCAAGAAGATGGTAGCTGACAAGTGACAGTACAGAAGAATTTTTTCCATCTGTCACCTGTCACCTGTTCACTGTCACCTTAATTATAATTTCGCCAAACACCCACTAAAGAACCTTGTACCTGTACTTGCATTGCGGGTACTTCGATGGGTTGATACTTAGAATTAGCAGGTTTGAGAGTCACCATATCTTCCTGAAGATAAAAACGTTTTAACGTTGTCCCATGACCTTCCACCCTAGCGGCAACAATCGTACCATTTTTTAAATGATTGGGTTCTGCGACTGGACGCAAAAACACCACATCACCATCAGCAATCAAATCTTCAATCATGCTATCACCAGCAACCCGCAAAGCATAACTTTGGGGAGGTAGGGATAAATTAGCCAAGTCTAAATGTTCAACAGCATCGGTAAAAGGTTCAATTAAACCACCAGCAGCAATAGTTCCTAAAATCGGTACACCTTGCTTAGTTGGCCGCAGAATCCGAATCGTTCGTGCCTTACCTTCAATCCACTCAATATATCCCTTATTGCGTAAATGTTCTAGACGGCTTTGAATTGGTGCAGGTGACTTGAGATTCATCCCTTGCATCATTTGGCGAATAGAAGGTGAATGCTGATTGATTCGGATATATTCTATCAACCATTCGTATAATTCTTGTTGAACTTCTGTTAGTCTTTCCATGATTTTGTGGGGAAGTAAATACAAATGTCCCTAGAGCATTTGTACTACAAAAATCCTTTCTTAACAAGATTCAGATAAATATTCATGTTAATTGGTAATCGGTGATAGGTAATTGGTGATTGGGAAAAACAAAATTTATTACCAATTAACGATTACCCATTACCCATTACCACTAACATTATTTTGCCCCTAAAATACTTGCCAGTAGAGCTTTTTGAGCGTGTAATCGATTTTCTGCCTGATCCCAAACCTTTGATTGAGAACCTTCGATTACTTCATCGGTAATTTCTTCACCACGATGGGCTGGTAAACAGTGTAAAACAATTGCGTCTGAATCGGCAAGACCTAATAGTTGTTGAGAAATTTGATAAGGTTGGAAAATGGGGAAGCGGTTATTAGTTTCTGCTTCTTGTCCCATACTCGCCCAAACATCAGTGTACAGAACTTGTGCGCCCTTAGCAGCTACTTCTGGATCATGGGTGAGAATAACTTCAGTTTTACCATGAGCAATCGCCCTAGCTTTTTCGACAATTTCCGCATCTGGGGCGTATCCTGAAGGAAAAGCCACCCTAACATTCATACCTGCCAAAGCACAACCCAACATTAAGGAATTAGCCACATTATTCCCATCTCCCACATAAGTCAGAGTTAAACCAGCCAAAGTGCCAAAACACTCTTGAATAGTTAATAAATCAGCCAATATCTGACAGGGGTGTTCTAAATCTGTGAGGGCATTAATTACCGGAATTTTGGCATAATTAGCAAAAATTTCCAACTCCTGCTGGGCAAAAGTACGAATTGCGAGGATATCCAAATAACGATCCAATACCCTAGCCGTATCCTGCACAGGTTCACCCCGGCTGACTTGTGTGACATTAGGATTAAGGTCAATTACTTGTCCACCTAGTTGGTACATAGCGACAGTAAAACTGACTCGTGTGCGAGTTGACGCTTTGGAGAACAACAAGCCCAACACCTTATCACAATGCAACTTTAGCTGTTGCGACTTAAGAAGAGTTGCCAATTCTAGAAGTTCTTGCAGTTCTGTGGAACTCAGATCCGCTAGACCCAATAAATCTCGTCCGATCAATGCTACCATGCTGATGATTTGTAAATAATAATGTTGTTTTTCTGTGTCTTCACTCAGCCGCGTCAACAGGAATACAGTCTTAAAACTGTACCAAATATTGTTGCCTTGATCTAGGGGATTGGAGTTAGATTATTGCTATGGTCGGAGCAAAAAATTTTTTGCCCAAAACACTAGACAAATTCTGGGATTATGATATTATTAGTAATCGGTGGGTGCCTAAAGCACATTACCGAACACGCCAGCATAGCACAGTGGTAGTGCATCCGACTTGTAATCGGAAGGTCGCGAGTTCAAATCCCGCTGCTGGCTTTTTTTATTTCAACTCAACATTCACAGAAATTAAGTTGGCATTTTATTGTTTAAGCTCTCTAAATTCAATTTAGGTACACTGCTAATACAAAGTTTAGATGCCGCTGATTAGAATAATGATGTTAAGAAAATTTAAACGCAGATAAACGCAGATAGACGCAGATAAAAAGGGATGAATTCATAGATTTTACGATTCTGTGCAAAGTCATATTAAATTGGTAGAACATCATACTTTTTATAGGCAAGCAATATGCAAACTAAGCAAACATTATCCTTACCCAGTATGGGATGTGGAACTTGGGCTTGGGGTAATCAACTGCTATGGGGATACAATGAAGGCATGGATGACCAATTACAACAGGTATTTAATCTCTGTGTAAATAATGGTGTCACCCTGTTTGATACTGGAGATTCCTATGGTACAGGAAGATTAAATGGACGCAGTGAGTCACTTTTAGGAAAGTTCACCAAACAATATCAAGGATTAAATCAAAATAATATTTGTATTGCGACAAAATTAGCTGCTTACCCTTGGAGATGGACAAGAAAATCAATTATTTCTGCTTGTAATGCTTCTGCGAAAAGGTTGGGTAAAAACGTTGATTTAGTGCAGATGCACTGGTCTACAGCTAATTATGCACCTTGGCAAGAAGTAGGTTTATTAGATGGTTTAGCAGATTTATATGCACAAGGTTTAGTTAAAGGTGTAGGTTTATCTAATTACGGTACAAAGCGGCTTTTATGGGTACATAAAAGATTTCAGGAAAGGGGAATACCTATAAAAACTTTACAGGTGCAATATTCATTATTATCTACCTATCCAGTGACAGAATTAGGTTTAAAATCAGTTTGTGATGATTTGGGGATTAAATTAATTGCTTATAGTCCTTTAGCTTTGGGTTTATTAACAGGTAAGTTTGCAGAAAATGGTAAATTTCCCCAAGGTGTAAGGGGGATTTTATTTAAACAGATTTTACCAGGAATTCAAGGAGTTTTAGGAACTTTGCGAGAAATAGCACAGCAGAGAAATAAAACTATGTCTCAAGTTGCTATTAACTGGTGTATTTGTAAAGGTGCAATTCCTATTCCTGGGGCTAAGAATTTGGAACAAGCAGAACAAAATATAGGTGCTTTGGGTTGGTTTTTGAGTGATGCTGAAGTTGCAGAGTTGGATAATGCTGCTGCTAAGTCTGAGAAAAAGATGGTGCAGAATATTTTTCAGACAAGATAATAATGATATAAAAATCAAGATCATTTTTTCCAAAAATTTCCAAATCTAATTATAACAACCAAGGTTATGAATATAGACAACTTCATTTCTCAACTACCTTATCTACCTCTAAAAAACAGAGATAATCTACCTGAAAAATCAGGAATCTACTATATAATAGATGATCAATCTATTATTTGGTATATAGGAAAATCTCAAAATTTACGTAGTCGGTGGGCTGGAAAAAGTCACCATCGAATTTATCAGTTAGAAAAACAAAGAAAAAGGGTTTTCACGGTTTATTATGAGTTTGTTGATGAAACTCAACTAGATATAGTGGAAATTAAACGTATTGAATATTATAATCCTCTATTAAATGGCACAATAGTTAAGGCTAAAAAACTTCGTCCTACTGAAACTCTTTTACGAGAAACATTAGCTGCTATTGCACCATATAGTTTTATCTTGGGTGTAGAACCACCAAGAAAAGATGATCCTAATTTTGTAGCCAAATGTCAATCTTACAGCAGTGATAGAAGGACTCAAAAATCAGTCTTACCTCTGAGTGTGATACATATTTGTATAAATTTAGAAGAATTTAAAATTGAAAAACAAAAAACAGTATTTACATTTCTGAGAAATGTATTTAAAAAGCGTTTTAATTATTCAACTAATTGGTCACTCCATCCAGATACTAAACGGTATGAAAGATATGGAACATTTTTAACTAGAAGACTTTTAGTTAATGGTTTTGCAATAGAAGTTTCTATGGTTCATAAAGAAGTTTTAGAAAAAATTCAAGGTTATGAATTTACACAAATAGCAGGAATAGATGTTAAGGTAGTTAATGAAAATACTCTTAATATCTTAAAAGATACTTGTAAAATTAATGAGTTAGGAATTTCTGTATATTCTCCTAACAAAAATTCTCCAGCAGCGGATCATTTTGATAAATTTGATAATCAAGCATTAAAAAGATTAACCATCTACAAAGAAGATGTAATTAAATTATTATTTAACGAAGACTTAAATCTATGTAAATTGCAAACATTACCAACAGAATCAAAACCTCCAGTAGAGGATAATAATAGCTTATCTTCTCGACTTGTTAACCTCGCAGCTAAGAAAATCTACCTTCATAATTTATTAACAGAACGAGGAATTGATCTAAATTGTTATCAGGTTAACAAATATCTAGAAAGAATACCAACTGATAATAACTATGTTGATAATAACTCAGATAGAACTATGACAGTATACGTTAAATCCTTTTTACATCCTTTGTATCTAGAAGCAACCGTAGATAAGGCATTTTGGTTATTACTGGAAGAATATTTGTCAGATTTTACCAAACTTTCACTTAATCAAGATGAAGGATGTTTAAAAGGTAAGTTAGGAAAATCTTTACCATCTGGTAAAATCAGCATAACTTTAAATGGAAAATGGAAAACAGATATTCCATTTGGAACAAAAGATAATATGTCTTATACTGAAGTAGTCAATATTATTACACAACGTTTAAACTCAAGTGGAATATCTAAACTTAAATTCTCATTTAGTATGAGTTAATTTAATCTTTGATTGATTCTAAGGTATATTCTGGTTCATTTTCTGCATAACATTGATTTAAGTTCTTTAAAGAAAATTTTTCCCAGTTTTCTGTTTCTTCTGTATTCTTGTCTTCTGGTATAACTGGTATAATAGGAATAATAAATACTTTTGTTCCTTCGGGTATAGATACAGGAGAGAGTAATTCTATTTTTCCATCTTTAACAATTGCTAAATGTCCTGATATCATGATTTTATCTCCTTGGTTTTCATTATATATTATAATATAAGTTAAACCAAAATATAAAACAGCATGGGACTCATACAGGAGTTGATGTATATTCCTACAATTTCCAAAACTAATTATCAACCTCAAAGCCAAGATACAAACATAGAAGCTGATGTTTATTTATTTCAAAAATTACGAAAACTGACATTAAAACAACGCCTAGAAATGTTTATTTACCATGAAAAAGGCGTAAAAAAACTATGTCTGGTAGGAATTAAATCACGACATCGAAATTTCACTATCCAGGAAATTCGTGATAAATTTACCCGTGCTGTATTAGGAGAAAAATTTACTCCTGATTTTCAACCAACAGGTATTAATGAAAATATGTGGATTCAAGATTCAATTTCTTTAGCAGGGGAACTACATCAAATTTTTGCATCAATTAATATTTCCTACTATGTAAGTGGTGGAGTTGCTAGTTCTATTCATGGAGAACCCCGTTCTACTCGTGATTTAGATTTAGTTATAGAAGTTAACCAAAGTCAAATAAATTTATTGGTAAAAACTTTAGAAGCATCTGGATATTATTGTCCAGCAGGTGCAGTAGAAGATTTGCAACGCGGTTCTGGTAATATGTTGAATATTACTCATACAGAAACTATCGCCAATGCTGATATTTATATCACAGATAATTCACCTTTCGCTATTTCGCAAATGAATCGGAGAGTGTTAGTTGATGTAGAGGGAATACCT
This sequence comes from Nostocales cyanobacterium, assembly GCA_004293145.1. Classification (GTDB taxonomy): domain Bacteria; phylum Cyanobacteriota; class Cyanobacteriia; order Cyanobacteriales; family Nostocaceae; genus RDYJ01. Next base: position 9,237 of record RDYJ01000193.1, read on the forward strand.
ACTTTTTGGATAGCTTCAGCAGAAGATATTATTTTACAAAAACTGCGTTGGGGTAAGGGAAGTAAATCAGAAAAACAATGGCGTGATGTTTTGGGAATAGTTAAGTTACAAGCAGAAAATTTGGATTATGCTTATTTAGTAGAATGGGCGGAATTTTTAGATTTAGTTGATGAGTTTAGTGAAGTATTAAATCAAGCTGGCATATAAAATTATCATTTAGTATGAGTTAACATCGCTGTTACATTCCCAATAACCTCTCAACAGAAATACTCACATCAGGAAAAGCTAAAGATCGAATTTCACCATCTTTGAAAATTTCTCGACTTTGATAACCTGCATTTATGACAAAATTAAATTCTTAGATTTATTAGCTCCAAAATTTGCTAAACTCCAAAATCGGGAAATATCACAATATTGGTTATTGGGAGCGATCGCAAAGTGACTCAAGGTGAAGGTACAATCAATATAGAAAACATCAACCCCCAGGACTATACATGGAAGTTCTGGCCTGTTGTCCCCCTTTATCCCTACGGGAAACGTCGCACTATCCGTAAGGAGGTAATAAAGGATACTATCTGGACATTTGACCAGATGCAGGGAGTTTTCTATGTAGTTGTACCAATTCGCATGACAGTGGTAAAGCTAGAAAATGGCGGTTTGCTGGTTTATGCACCTGTCGCACCCACAAAAGAATGTATCCGGTTAGTAAATGAGTTGGTAGCAGAACACGGTGAAGTTAAGTATATAATTTTGCCGACCATATCAGGAATAGAACATAAGGTGTTTGTGGGTCCCTTTGCGCGATGTTTTCCCAATGTACAGGTATTTGTAGCACCCGAACAGTGGAGTTTTCCGGTAAATTTACCTTTGAGTTGGTTAGGTTTACCAGGAAACCGCACGCAGGTATTACCGGAAGATAGTCGAAAAACCCCTTTTGCTGATGAGTTTGATTATGCCATACTTGGACCCATTGATTTAGGTCTGGGTAAGTTTGCAGAGGTGGCTTTTTTCCACAAGCGATCGCACACTCTCTTACTTACAGATACCATAGTTTCCGTACCCGCAGACCCACCAGCGATCATCCAACTTGACCCCTATCCGTTGCTTTACCACGCCAAAGATAAAGCTGATCATATCGTAGCCGATACAGCAGAAAACCGCCGCAAAGGATGGCAACGCATTACATTATTTGCCTTTTACTTTCAGCCCAGTGTGGTAGAAGTACCCAAGTGGAAAGATGTATTTAGCGATGCCTGGAAAGCCCCAGAACGCAGCCTAAAAACATATTTTGGCTTTTTCCCCTTCCAATGGCAACAAGACTGGGAAAGGTCTTATGAGGCGTTAAGAGGAGATGGACGGATATTTGTTGCACCAGTTTTACAGAGTTTAATATTAAATCGCGCCCCCCAGGAAACAATTAACTGGGCTGATCAAGTGGCAAAATGGGATTTTCAATGGATAATTCCCTGTCATTTTGATGCACCAATTAAAGCTGAACCGCAGCAATTTAGAAAAGCATTTTCTTTTTTGGAAAAATATCCCAGTGGGGGTTTAGTTAATAGTAATAGTTATCCTTTACCGGAGGATGATTTTCAGGTTTTGCGAGATATTGATGAAGGGTTGAATAGGTTGGGAATTGTGCCACCTGCGGGGGAGAGAGTTTAGCTAAATCAATTTTAGCTCAGGCGATCGCTATACCCTCATAAAAGCAGAGAAAATAGATCCCCGATTTCTTAGAGAAGTCGGGATCTGATCCTGGTTTGTAAACAAACATATAAAAATATTTACAATCAAATAGCATACATAGTAAAACCATTAACACCCACACACAATTAAACTGATAACACTACTGGCATGGAAGCACCCCAAGACCTAGAAGCAGCAACCCCAGAACCTGAACAGCACTTTGCCGAGTTTCAAAGTTCAGTTAATGCAGTAGCCATATCATCCCAGGGACGGACACGCATTGCTGTGGGTTTAGCAGATGGAACAATAGAAATTTGGGATTTGCTAACCAGCGCAAAGTGGTCAAGCTGCCAGGGTCATAAAGGTTTTGTCTTATCAGTAGCCTTTAGCCCTGATGGGAGTATGGTTGTTAGCGGTGGTGAAGACAAAACAGTGCGGTTGTGGGATGTCAGTACAGGAAAAGCTATCGGTCAAGCATTCTTTGGTCATACAGATTATGTCAACTTAGTAGCCTTTAGTCCCGACGGCAATACAGTTGTCAGTAGCAGTGATGACAACACAGTGCGGTTGTGGGATGTCCACACAGGAGAAGCTAAAGGTCAACCTTTCACTGGTCATACAAGTTATGTTAACTCAGTAGCCTTTAGTGCCGACGGCAATACAGTTGTCAGTGGCAGTGATGACAACACAGTGAGGTTGTGGGATGTCCACACAGGAGAAGCTAAAGGTCAACCTTTCACTGGTCATACAGATTATGTCAACTCAGTAGCCTTTAGTGCCGACGGCAATACCGTTGTCAGTGGCAGTGATGACAACACAGTGCGGTTGTGGGATGTCAGTACAGGAGAAGCTAAAGGTCAACCTTTCACTGGTCATATAAATTATGTCACCTCAGTAGCCTTTAGTCCCGACGGCAATACCGTTGTCAGTAGCAGTCGTGACCACACAGTGCGGTTGTGGGATGCCAGTACAGGAGAAGCTAAAGGTCA
>RDYJ01000193.1:11933-12354 GCA_004293145.1 Nostocales cyanobacterium
CTCAGTAGCCTTTAGTCCCGACGGCAATACCGTTGTCAGTAGCAGTCGTGACCACACAGTGCGGTTGTGGGATGCCAGTACAGGAGAAGCTAAAGGTCAACCTTTTACTGGTCATACAGATTATGTCAACTCAGTAGCCTTTAGTGCCGACGGCAATACAGTTGTCAGTGGCAGTGATGACAACACAGTGTGGTTGTGGGATGTCAGTACAGGAAAAGCTAAAGGTCAACCTTTCACTGGTCATACAGATTATGTCAGGTCAGTAGCCTTTAGTCCCGACGGCAATACCGTTGTCAGTGGCAGTCGCGACAACACAATGCGGTTATGGGATGTCCACACAGGAGAAGCTAAAGGTCAACCTTTCACTGGTCATACAGATTATGTCAACTCAGTAGCCTTTAGTCCCGACGGCAATACCGTT
>RDYJ01000194.1 GCA_004293145.1 Nostocales cyanobacterium
TGGATCAGTTAACAGTCGTTTAGAAACATAAGGATAAGCTTCACTGAGAACTTTAAATTGAGGATCTATGTAAATAGCAATCCCTTCCAAAGTCACCAAAGAACGAATGATTAAAGCGTAATAGGGAGGTACGCGGAAAGGATACTCATACATTAATGCCGATAAATCATCGGTGATACTTTTAATGTTTAATTCCGCTACGCTTGCACCTTGAGCATTAGCAAATACTTTTGCAAAAGCAGGAACAATAGGCGTTAAATCTGTTTCTGGAGAAAGAAACTCTAATTTGACATAATCTTGTGCTAATAAATCAAAATCACGGTTAACAACGTGAACAATAGCTTCAATTAAACCATAACGTTGCGGTGGCTTAATTTCACTCATCATCCCAAAGTCGAGATAAGCAAGTTTACCATCAAAGGTAGCTAACAGATTACCAGGGTGGGGGTCAGCGTGGAAAAATCCATGTTCTAATAATTGACGCAGGGAACATTGAACACCTACTTCAATTAAATAACGTGCATTTATTCCCAGTTCCTGAAGTTCTTGTGCTTGGGTTAATTTAATCCCATTAATCCATTCCATCGTCAATACACGACGGTTGGTGTATTCCCAGTAAATTTTGGGTACATATATATCTGGGATATGTCCATATAATTCAAAAAAGCGTTCAGCATTTTCCCCTTCATGGATATAGTCCATTTCTTCAAAAATGCGATCGCCCAATTCATCCAAAATCCCGACTAAATCACTGCGTACTCGCTTTACCTTTCTTTGCACCCAACCAGCTAAATAGCGCAAAATATACAAATCAATCGTGATTCGTTCTCGCAAATCTGGACGCTGGATTTTAATCGCAACTTCTTCCCCAGTTTTCAGCTTACCTTTATATACCTGTCCCAAAGAAGCCGCAGCAATGGGTTCGGTCGAAATTTCCGCGTAAATCTGATCTGGACTGCTTCCTAATTCTTCTTCAATAAACTGGTAAGCTATCTCATTGGGAAACGGTGGTAATTGGTCTTGTAATTTAGTTAATTCTTCCAAATATATTGGTGGAACTAAATCTGGTCTAGTAGACAAAGCCTGTCCAATTTTTATATAAGCAGGACCCAATCGCGTCAGCAATTCTCTGAGTTGAACTGCTCGACGAAGGTCATTTTTGACAACTATTCCCCGTTTTTTATCCCACCAGATCCCAAAAAGATATGATAGTGTCGGTTGCAAAACTGCCAAAATTCGCCTTAAAACTTGTAAAGGCTGATTTTGATAGTGTTTTTTGATTTCTTCAGGATCGTAATTCAGGTTAACGGGTTCAGCTTCAACTAATACTGTTTGCTGATGCTTGATTGAGGGTTTAGATAAATTTATAACCAAGGCTTCTGTACCATTTTGCGGTACTACTTCAATTAAGGACAATTCGCTTCCGCGGCTGTCCTCCGCAGTAAATCGAGAACTAGGGGGAAGTGTCTTAACCATTATCAAGAAAGCCAACGGTTGGGTGAACAATGTTAAATATTGTAACAATAGGTTGCCATTTTTGCATCTCCCTAACAGGAGGAAATCTGAATGTGAGGCAGGAATTTATGAATAATTTATTAATTATAAATTTTAAAATTCTCATCCCTGGGGAAATTGCACCTCAATTGTTCGGTTATACCACTGCCACTAACACAGAAAAGACTATACCCTCATAAGTATATAGTGCAATGTCTACTTTAGCTGTTGTTAGATGCTCGTCAACTAAGAGGTGAAAACCTGTGTACGAATGGATTTTACCAAGTCTGAGAGAAATTTTAGCCCCAAGCCAATCAAGTATGGCTAAGTGTTCATCTGCCAAAGCAGAGCAGCAATGGCGCGTCAGTCTAGCAGCTACGGAACATCTTCTACTCAACAACTTAGCACCGACGACAACTAACATCACCCAAGGTTTAGTTTTAACTGCACCAGCACCCTTATTTAGTCAGCCACAACTAACTCAAAGTTTACAAACAATTACTTTTACAGCCAAGCCTTTTAACCCTTTAGCTTTGATGCCATTTCATTTCTCCTCAACGATGGCAAAAAGCATAAATACAGAAACTATGTCTGCTGTAGAGAACGCTGGGCGACTTACAGACTACGGCCACCTCAACTATGAAATCACTCCCGAAGAATCCATTTTACCCCTACTACCAGCAGATCCTTTAGGAGCAGAGCAATTTTGCTTAGTATTCACAGAAAAATTTAGATTAGTTCTGGTTTTGTCAGAACACAGCAGCGGTAAAAAAGAATTTTTATTTTCCTTTGAGCCAGAGGTTGTCCAGCAAGCTTGGCAAGCATTAGGAGCAAGGGTAATCTTAACTAATCCAGAGTTATTTGCTGAATTAGATACTTTAGTCGAAAAATATCCCCTCAGCCCACCAAACTATCAACATATTATTCAATTTAGCCAGTTTTTGCTTCAGGAATTACCAGAACCAGAAACAGATAAACTCACACATACTATTCCTATTTCTTCACCTCCTCATCTTCATGTTTCCCCATTAGCAAAACCATCTTCCCGTCCTGATGTGGAATTATTACAAGCTTTTGCCCATGAAGTCCGCACCCCACTGGCAACTATTCGTACTATGACTCGGTTGCTACTCAAGCGGCGGGATTTACCTACTATTGTCATCAATCGCTTGGAAGTTATTGATCACGAATGTACTGAGCAAATTGATCGGATGGAGTTGCTATTTAAAGCCGCAGAATTAGAAACCTGTGCAGCAGTAAAATCTGCTAATACCCAGCTAACACCGATGTCTTTGGCTCAAGTTTTACAGCAAAGTATCCCCCGTTGGCAACAAGCAGCAAATCGCCGAAATTTAACTTTAGATGTGGCTTTACCTCAGCAATTACCAACGGTGGTAAGTAATCCCGCTATGCTAGATCGGGTACTCACAGGTTTAATGGAGAATTTTACCCGCAGTTTACCCCCTGGTAGTTCGATTCAAGTTCAGGTTATTCCCGCAGGTGATCAACTCAAGTTACAATTATCTCCTCAATTAGATTGCCACGATACAACCAGAACAGTCACACTACCAATTCGTAAATCTCTAGGACAATTATTAATGTTCCAACCAGAAACGGGAACTATTAGTTTAAATATTGCTGCCACTAAGCATCTGTTTCAAGCAATTGGTGGTAAGTTGATTGTGCGTCAAAGTCCCCAATATGGAGAAGTATTAACGATTTTTTTACCTTTAGAAGTTAGTAATAAACAAAAGGTAAAACTCACTTAATAGTCAGAAGTCAAAAGTCAGAATATTTGCTTGTTACCAATCACAAATTAAACAGCATCAATTTCAATCAGCTTTTGTCGCGATGATAAACCTGATTTAATTCTGATCTCAGATTTGGTTACATTAAACTTTTTTGCCAATAGTTTTATTAACTCCTCATTAGCTTTACCATCAACTGGTGGTGATTTTAAATGTACAGTTAAACTACCATCTTCCTCTTCTGTAATTTTCTGTTGTTTAGAATTGGGTTTAACCTTAACTTTTTTTTGCATAACACCAAATGACTTTAGGATTTAGATACCCGACTTCTTAAACTTCTTAAACAAGTCGGTTATCTGGTTAATATAGTTCATTATGAATCAGGAAATTGTCTTTCTTGCATAAGTTGAATTGCTCGGAAAATAGCTTCTATTTTTACAGGTTTAGAAATATAATCATCCATACCCGCAGCTAAACAATCTTCTCTATCTCCTGTCATTGCATTAGCAGTCATAGCTATAATATAAGGACGATTTGCACCCCAGAGTTGATAAATTTCTTTAGTTGCTTCTATACCATCTAATTCTGGCATTTGTATATCCATAAAAATCACATCATAAAATTTGTATTTTAAATAATTCAAAACTTCACATCCATTAACTGCAATATCTATTTTATATCCAATTTTTTGAAATAATTTCTCAGCAATTTTTTGATTAACTAGATTATCTTCAGCAACAAGAATACTTAAAGGTAAATTTTGAGCTAGATTTTTATCTAATGAAATTGTTTTATTTTCTGTATGGTTTAAAACTGAATCTAAATCTAGAACAAAACTGAAAATACTACCTTTACCTAATTCGCTGGTTACTTTAATATCACTACCCATCATTTGGGCTATTTTTTGACTAATTGCTAAACCTAAACCTGTACCTTGGGATTTTAATCTTGTTTCTCCTATTTGTTCAAATGCTAAAAATATGGTTTCTAACTTTTCAGCGGGAATACCCACACCTGTATCTGTGATTTCAAATTTAACTTTAGTCACAAATAATGAATTATTGTTTGGTGCTTTAGTAATGACATTTACTAGAAATCTTACTTCTCCTGTAAATGTAAATTTAATCGCATTTCTTAATAGATTTAACAAAATTTGCCGTAATCTTTTTTCATCACCTTTGACAATTACAGGTATATCGGGACTGAATTGATAATGAAAAACAAGATTTTTTTCGGCTGAGGAATTCTGAGAAATTTCTACTATTTCTTTCAGAAAATCTGGAAAATGAAATTTTTTTTGTTCTATTTCCATCGAGCCGTATTCAATTTGAGAAATATCAAGAATATCATTAATTAAAGTCAATAGATGTAAACCAGATTGTTCAATAATTGCGATATCTTCTTTTTCTTTAACGGTCAATTTTGGTAAATCCTGTAAAACTTGGGTAACTCCTAAAATACCATTGAGTGGTGTGCGAAGTTCATGACTCATATTTGTGAGAAATTCACTCTTAGCGCGGTTAGCATTGACAGCAGCTTGTTTAGCTGCTGCTAATTCTAAATTTTGCCTAGTTAGCTGTTCCCTCTGCTGTTTTTCTTGTTCTAGCAAATGAGCGTGAGCTAAAGCAATCCCTACTTGATTTGCTACGGCTTCTAAAAACTCAATTTCATCATGATTCCATTGGCGAAAACCATCATATTGATGTATACTAATTAGACCATTTGCTTCACTTTTATAGGAAGTACGTACACTGAGCATTGATTTTAGGGGAATGTCTTTATGTTGAGTAAATGTGACTGGAATATTATCATTATCATTCAGCACATAAGCAACAGCTTGGTCATTAGTAAATATTTTTTTTACATAAGGATTCTGATGGACATGAATATTTAATTTAGCAATTGATTTATAATCATTTTGTAAATACTCTGCTCTAGGTATAAGAACAGGAACTGGTGAAGAACTATAGGTATAGATTAAGCATTTATTAACTTTTAATGCTTGTCCAACTTCATTAACTGTGGTCGAGAATATTTCTTGTGTATCTAAATTTTGACGAATTTTTTCAGTAATTTTTTTCAGAAGTAAAGCTCGTTCAAATTGTTGCTCTAAAGTTACTGCTGTTTGTTGAAGTTCTGAAGACTTATCTAGCAATTTTTGTTGTGATTTTTTTAATATCAACAATGCTTGTTGCTTTTCCGCCAAAACCGCCGTTAAAACTATTGTTGTTAATACCATTACTCCAATAAAGCATTGTAGCAAGATTAAAGACTCATTTAAGTTATCACGCTCAAACGAGCCTAATCTTCTCACAGTACCTAAAACAGCGATGACAGCCACAATCACAATTAAGTTAGTAGCACCTAACTTCCCAAAGCGGAAAGCAGCCCAAACTAAACAGGGAATCAACATATACTCTAGAGAATATTGACCCCAAAAAACATTTTTACAGATCCAAATTGCGCTACCTAGTAGTAATACAGCTTCGGAAATATGGAAAATGTTGATGTTTAGGGTTTGGAGGCGAAATTTTAGGCGATTTTTACGATTTAGTAAATAATCTTTAATAAATTCTCCCCAACTCAACAATGCTGGAGTGAAAATAAAAATTCCAGCTACATTAGATATCCACCAAGTTAACCAAGTTTGTGAGTAAGCACTGCTGGATATTTTTCCACCTAATGTTAAAGCTGTCACTCCCACTGTTGCATTTACAACTGGTCCAATCATCCCTGTGATGAATAAAAATTTAATCGCATCACCAAGTCGTTTTAATGGATAGATATCACCAATTGATTTGCGAAGCAAAAAACTACCTAATAATGCACCTAAAGTTGTGCCACTAGCAATAGCCAATACCTGTAAAGTTGATAAAATTAGCGTTATTATATTATTTGAACTCATAAATGCCCAAATATTAGCTAAAAATGACCCAATTAGCACCCCAGGCCAAATCCAATAACCAAAAAGTAAAATAGCAGCAGTGGCAAAACCATCAGGCGGCCAAACTGGTGTCACGTTTTGAGGTGTAGAAGCTAAGATCCGAGAAAATTGTGCAGTTTCGTAGTAAACAAATGCTAAAACTGCTATCAACCCTAGACGTGTAAAAATAAGTCGTAATTTAGATATCATATACTTAAGCCACGCATTGCTAAAAGCGCAGTTCCATAAGCTGCTTCGGTATTCATGGAAGAAACTACAGGTACTTTTAAATATTGGCCTCTAATAGCCATCCAACTGGAATTAGCCGCACCACCACCAGCAGTATAAATATAGCTGAGTTGTTCTGCTCCTAGTTCTTGCAATAATTCATAGCCTCGTACTTCTATTCGAGCCATACTTGCTAATAACCCGGATAAAAATTCTTTGGGGTTATCTGGCCGGGGTTCTAGTCTTGGGGGTAGGTGAGGATCATTAATCGGAAAGCGATCACCTGCTGTTAATAATGGATAATAATCTAATTTACTCATTTGAGATAGATCAATTTGCTGACTCAAACTGGCTAACTCCTCATCAGTAAAAAATTTTTTTAATACTGCACCTCCTGTATTAGAAGCTCCTCCAGTTAACCATAAATCACCCAAGCGATGACTGTAAACTCCATATCGGGAATCTTCTACACGAGTACGACTCAAAAGTTTCAGTACCAGGGTTGAACCTAACGAAGTTACAGCTTCCCCCGGTAATTTTGCCCCACTCGCTAGAAAAGCCGCAATGCTATCTGTTGTCCCTGCACATACCCAACAATTACGTTTAAAACCGAATTTAGCGGCAATTTCTGGGCTTAATTCGCTTATTGGTGTACCAGGTGTCAAAACTTGAGGTAAACGAATGGCAATTTGCAGTTTTTCTAGCCATTCTGGATATTGCAGCTTTTCCAAGTCATAACCTAATTTTAAAGCGTTGTGGTAGTCGCTAATAGCCAATTTCCCATGTAAGAGAAATGCCAGCCAATCAGCTTGATGTAGTAAATATCTGGCTTGACTAAAAGTAGGTAATTGTTGCATCCATAACAGTTTGGCAAGGCTAGATGTAGCACTCAATACGGTGTGATTGGGTGGTGCAATACTCTTCAAATCCTTTAACACTATTGATCCCCGTTGATCGTTGTACAATAGGGGAGCGTCTACAGGCTTTCCCGCCGCATCGGTGAGCAAGATTGTGGAAGAAGTACCATTAATAGCGATCGCCCCAATTTCTCGCCGCAATTCCCCTGGAATTCCTTCCAGGAGACTCCATAAAGCCTCTTGCCAGCAATTCACCCAATCAGTAACAATTGTCCAAGGGTGACGCATCTGGAAGGCAATCCTAGCTTCATCATCAATCACTACCGCCCGTGCGCCGGATGTGCCAAAATCAATACCCAAATATAAAGTCATAGGTTTAGGGAATGGGGAATGGGGACTCTTTACTGGGGAAGAACAATTAATTCTTTCTCCTGAAGGAGTGTAGAGACGGGAAGCCGGAACGTCTCTACTGACTCTTGACTCTTGACTCCTGACTCCTGCCTCATGTTTTTGTTGCATCTTGTAACAAGATATTCCCCAATCTTGGCAAAACAGGGAAAAGTAGTAAACGAAGTGTTAATCATCTAGTTCGACTTTAGGAGGGTTTCCACCATGTCTATCTCTGATACTCAAGTGTACATTGCTCTAGCTGTGGCTTTAATTCCAGGTATTCTCGCTTGGCGTTTGGCTACTGAACTTTACAAGTAACTCCCAGATGTGACACGCTCAGAAGATTAAATAAACCTGGTCATACAAGGTACAATTTCCAGAATCTTGGGGCTTTGAGCCAAAAGTATCTTGAAAAAAAAGTACCTACGTATGCCAGGTGTTTTTTTTAATTATCTAATACTTGTAGAAAATTACAAAAAATGAAGTAATATGGCAGCTAAATCAAGTCGCCATTAGCTCCAGTTTGCTTTTAACGGTGCTTCCCTTCAACCAGCGAGGCTATTTTTAGCATCATGAACGCTTTTCAACCATCCAGACCACCTCTACAACCAGTAAAACAACGTCGATCCGTACCTCGACCAAAAAAACATCTGCGCCAACGTTCTTACCAGATTATGGCACTGGAAACTTCCGCCAAGATAACTGTTAACTTGGTGATGCTCACAGCATCTATATCAGCATTAACACAGCTTTTGCCTTATCATTGGTTACAACAAGACAGGTTGCGAGAAATACGCACAGAAGTCAAGTTGATGGATGAACGTGTGAATAATTTGAGATCAGAATTCAGCCGTAACTTTGATCCCAGTCAAGCTAATAGTATTAGGCAGGAACAATCATACCGTTTTATTCCCAGTCAGCGGCAGATAGTTTTGATTGACCCAGATACTAAAGGTGCTGAACAATCAGATTCCACACCCTGAAATAAATGAAGATAATTTGTAATTCCAGTTGTGTGTCAACAAAAAATCAATTTATATTGTTACCAATGGCTAATAGTTAATAGCTAATCATTGAAGAGTTTTATAGTTATCATCTATTAGCAAATTAACGTTACAGGTGCGCTACCTACAAAGTTAAAGTTTAAAAATCAAGTTTTTTGAATTTTGAATCTTGAATTTTGAATTTATTGTTAAAAAATCTACCAATCTGTTTTTTGCGGAGACAGCAACTCATCTAACCAATTTTCCAGTTGTAACCGTAGTCGATAACCAGAAATATTTTCACTGGTATCAATAGAGTTTATGTAAGTAAGGGCGCGGTAGTAATCTGCGATCGCACAATTCCAGTCACCCCAAAGATGATAAGTCCTACCACGTTCAGCCCAAATATTAGCTTCTAACTGACCAAACAGTAGTGCAATTTCAAAATTATCAATTGACTCCTTATATGCCCCTAAATCCCGCAAAGTAATACCCCGGTTAATCCAAGCACGAACATAACGCGGATTTATATCTAATGCCTGATCATAGTCAACTAGTGCAGCGGCTAATTCTCCACAAGCAGCGTAGCAATTAGCTCTGTTATTATAAACACTAGCTAACTTAGGATTTAGCCGCATTGCCGTATTATAGTCATGCAAGGCTTTCTGGCATTCACCACTTTGAAAATAAATTAGCCCCCTGTTGTTATAATCAACAGCATTGTGAGGATGACTATCAATAAGTTGATTTAACAAAGCGATCGCTTCTGTGTAATTCCCCTGGTGAGCTAACTTTAAAGCAAAAGACCTTAAATAGCTTTCTTCTACTAAAGATTTGCCCCTATCGGTCATACCAGTTTTTTCTGTATATGCGGTATTTTGAGCATCCTGTCTGTATAGTTGATTTTGCTGACTACCAGAACCTAATAAGGAGTAATTATCCATATATTCCTGCCTGAGCTACTTGCTCTGTAAAATCAAAGGATAGTTTTTTGACTGCGCGTGATTGACTATTTCAGGAGTTCAGGCTGAAAAGACTAAGTTTGAAATACTTAAATAATTAAGCCATCAACCTAAAAATATATACATCACTCATAAGGCCAATTCCTGAAAGAATTGTCATCAATCTTCAAGAAGATGATCAAACTAGTCAGGTAATCACAGTGACAAGTTGGTAGAATGCCAACAAGACAGCGATTAGGGAATAGAGTTATTTACTAGGTGACAAATTTATAGACAAAACTATACACATATAGACAGATATTTAGGTGTAAACAAGAGTAAGTTGGCTAAAAAATTATTTATCTCCCTAACAGCCTAATATGGGGATATTTACCGGATAATGCCCGCCAAAATCATCTTATCTGTACATCATTCTCTGATAAAATCAGAGGCAGAGGAAATGAGCGTGTTGAGGTCAAGCAATGCTTTTATCCATCAAAACAAAACTCAAGTTAAATAAAAACCAAGAAATATTATGAAAGAATTTATCACTGTGAAAACTGTGGTTTGGAAATGGATAGGGATCTAAATGCAGCAATTAATTTATCGCGTTTGGCTAAAGCGTGTAAGTCTACTGAGGGATAACCGCTCCCATGCTCCTGTTGAAGTAGAAAGTAAAGTCTAGTTTTGTCTAGGTTTTATGTAGCAGAATAGGCACAAGGCATTCATGCAAAAGTTGATTAATTTTTCCCAGTTCCTAGTCCCTAGTCCCCAGTCCCTAAATTTAAATTTTGAGTAAATTTTCTGATGACAACAGCAATTTCTTATCCAGATGCTTTGGACCTGACAGGCGATGATTACATTGTGATCGGCTTGGCAACGTGCTTCTATAAAGAAGACGGAGAAGTGCATCAAATTGAAGTGATCGAGCCTATTCCTTCAGCCGCTTTGGAAGCAATCTTCAAAGGCATTCCTACTTCTTATAAACTAGCTTATGCAACAACTTTAGGATCTGTATACGATGGTGATAAACTTTTATTGCCTGATGGATTTCCAGAATCGGCACAGTTCGGAGATGAATTTATCTTACGGGCGTTTTCCGCTGCTCGCACTTACAAGCGTCGTGAATCTGCCCAAGCCTTGATCCCTTTAGGCATCAGCAAAACAGATTTTAATTATTCTACAGAACGCAAGCGGGTACTCAACGCTGCCAGAGTTGTCAGCAAAGAAGATAACGTTAAACAACATTCTCACACTCACAAAGTTCTTTAATAGGTAATTATGTTGAAACTTTACGGTGGCGCTTTTAGTCGTGCATCAATTATTAAGTGGTATTTAGAGGAACTACAAATTCCCTACGAATTTATCCTCTTGGATATGAAAGCAGGTGAACACAAACAACCTGAATTCTTAGCAATTAACCCAACAGGTAAAGTTCCAGCAATTGTTGATGGTGATTTCCAACTATGGGAATCTGGGGCAATTTTGCTTTATCTTGACGAAAAATACGGTAAAAAGCCATTTTCTCTGGAAGAACGTTCTATATTCTACCAGTGGGTATTATTTGCCAATTCCACCTTGGCTACAGGAATTTTTGTAGAAGCCAACCGGGAAAAAGAAATGCCCCGCTTGTTAACTCCCCTGAATGAAATTTTTGACCGGCAACCTTTCTTACTCGGTGATGAATTCACCGTGGCCGATGTGGCTGTGGGATCTATACTCGGTTATATTCCCATTATGCTGAAGCTGGATTTAAGCGCCTACCCAGCCGTATCGAACTATATTCAGCAAATTTCTCAACGTCCAGCATTTCAAAAAAGTATCAGCGCATGAGGAAGGTGATAGGGGGCAGGTGACAGGTGACAGGTGACAGTAAACAGTCATAACTGAATTAATCCGTTATATAAAACCAAGCTCAAATCTACTTTGAGCTATCTCTACGGGACGCTACGCGAACGTTTACTTCCTGCTTCATCCTGAAAGTGTCGGCACAACTGGGTCTACAGGCTAACAATGCCTAACTCACAGCTTTTGATATATTAATAGCTGCGTTTAAATCCCTATCACATTCAAATCCACAGCTATCACACTTAAACACTCTTTCACTCAATGAGAGAGTTTCTTTTTTTACACCACAATGAGAGCAGGTTTTAGAACTAGGAAACCATCTATCTATCAACAATCACTAATTTTAA
>RDYJ01000255.1 GCA_004293145.1 Nostocales cyanobacterium
TGAATCCTAGTAGCATAATTGTATTTTACAGCCAAAGAAGCACACATAACAAGAGCCGATGACTTTAACTGGGAGCATAAGTAAGCAATTGTTAGTAATTGTTAGCTTTTGGCTTACTATTAATTAACCCCCTATTATAGGCTAATATTTTCGGATTGTCGGATTGATAGGTTTTGTTTTTTACTTCCTCAGAACTCTATATCTATAGTGACGTTAAAAACCCCTAATCTGTTGCTAGGAAGTTATCGGATAACCGAACTCAGTCGGGTGAGAAGTGAGAATTGGGAATGGGGCATGGGGCATGGGGCATTGGGCATGGGTAATTGGTAAAAATTTTTTCTTCCCCTGCTTCCCCTGCTTCCCCTGCTGCTCTTCCCTTGCCTTCTGCTAAAAACCTAAGTCAGCTTTAGCTAGTTCTGCGGCCGCGAATACTTCAGCATCTGTTTTTTCTTCCCAAACTTGATCGCCAATTTCGGCGTAAAATACGGAATCATAAGGTCTTGTACGTACTACCACAGGCATGGGTACAGCATGACCTAATATTAAAGCTTGTTGTTTAGAGTCCAACTTTGCTAGGACTGAACGTAACCCCCCCGCACCAGAAACTCCCGTAAAGATCGCATCTATATCTTTTTCGTCGTTAAGCAAGGCTGTGATGCGTGTACCAATCTGTGACATAACTTCATTATCTATGCCTGATGGACGCTGATCAACTACCAAAAGCGTTACAAAATACTTTCGCAGTTCTCTGGCTATAGTCCCAAAGATTGTACTTTGTACGATCGCTGGATCTAAAAAACGGTGTGCTTCTTCTATTGTAATCATTAATGGCGTTGGCCGATCAAGGGGATTTTTACTTTGCAGAAATTTATCTGCTTTTTTGACATAATGCTCATGGATACGTCTGGTGATCATGTTTGTAACCAGCATATAGGAGAGCATATTAGACTGAGATCCAAATTCTATAACAACATTTTTTCCAGCTTCTAAAGATTGTAGGATTTTTTTAATATAGTTTTGGGGACAAGCAGCCCGCATATATTTAAGGCTATCTAAACGAAATAATTTCCGTTGTAAGGAGTTAATAGATCCAGGATGTCCTGGTTTACCTTCACAAAAGGCTTTAATATCTTCCCCTGTCATGCTAAATAGTTCAGGTATCCAGGCTTTACCAAATTCGTTATATAAAATACTGGCGTTGTCTAATGCTGCTTCTGTAATTCCAAATTCTCTAGAACAAAGTTTAATATCTTCTACTTCTATTTGTTCATAACTTAAATATAGTTCTTGTGCATCTCTTACACCTCGGCGTTTTGTCGCTTCTGGATCAAGGGTATATACTTCTACTTTACCAGGGAATAGCTGTTTTAAGCCTTTAACGGTGTTAACATTTT
This sequence comes from Nostocales cyanobacterium, assembly GCA_004293145.1. Lineage (GTDB taxonomy): Bacteria > Cyanobacteriota > Cyanobacteriia > Cyanobacteriales > Nostocaceae > RDYJ01. Next base: position 1,395 of record RDYJ01000255.1, read on the forward strand.
TACCTTCTGCTACTGCTTCCCAGCCATATTCTGAGTGCATATCAAAAATCAGGTTAACGGCGGCGTTTTTCCTGATTACACCTGCTAAGAGTAGACGTGTGAGGAAAGATTTACCTGTTCCAGATTTACCGAATACTCCATTACTTCTTTCCACAAATCTGTTTAAATCAATACATACTGGAACATCCATATCTAAGGGTTTACCGATAGAGAAGTTTTTCCTGTGGGGATCATCTTCCCACCCAAATACTTTTCTAAAGTCGTCTTCGCTTGCTTCGTAAACTTGACTAAAATGACTGGGTATGGTTTTTACTGGTAGTAATTCTATGGTAGTGCTGGTTTGGGGTTGAAAGGATGCTAAACCTGTGTTTTGTGGGATAAAGGGATTTAAGGATTTACCATTAGTAGTGTAGGGTTCTTCGGTTTCTGGTGTAAACATTAACATAGGTGCAAGGTTGATCATCCCGTAAGTACCACTACCGGCTAAAACCTCCCGTAAAAATGTATCTTCCCATCCTGGAGGGTTAGCGATAATACGGGCGTTAGATGCACCTAAAGCCACATCGGTTAGCATACAGAAAAAACGCGATCGCATACCTTGAACCACCAAAAATTTACCGACGCGCATATCTTCGACGGATATATCTGGATGTAATCTTACATCTAAACCGCCGGTTAAAGAACCTTCAATAACTGAACCTAATGGTTGTCCTGGATTCATTTTTTAGAATTTAGAATTTAGAATTTAGAATTTAGAATTTAGAATTTAGGGGAGCATCCCAATTTTGAAAAAATAACCGCAGCAACACTAAAAAGTCTCTTAAACTCTCTTACCTTTGTGTCCTTTGCGTCCTTTGCGGTTCAATCAT
>RDYJ01000195.1 GCA_004293145.1 Nostocales cyanobacterium
CTCATAGGGAATATTTTTTAGTAAACAATATGCTGCTAATAGTCAAATATCATCCTTAAGATATAGAAATTGTTAAAAATGAATGTGTTGAGGTATACACAACCTTAAAACCTCGCTCTAGCCGAGGAAATTATGGCTAATGCAAACAGGTAAGAAGGCTGATTAGATAGGCTTTTGAACTTTTTTAAACTGGATATTTTTGCCGTTGTGTGCTATGAATCAAGACTCTCAGCCTTAATGATCATTAAAAAAAATGTAAGAGCGAAAAAATAGACAGGTAGATCAAAAAATAGTTCATTTATCCAGTGCTGAACTTTGAGTAGGCTTAATGAAAGAAGTAAATTCTGCAATAACTTGAATCTGTAAGGGCAGCTTTAGCTGATTAAATCTGCCCCTACTTTCAGTCAAAACAGGAAAAACCCAGGTATAGGTTGATAAATTTGTCGTCAGCAGGTGTTTGTTTCAGCATGATCTACTACTACTTCAACTGTGCTGAGAATTTGGAAATATGAGGAAAAACCTAGCTATGGGTTTGATTTCATTCACACATAGGAGTGCATACCGTGAGTCAAAACGTTGCTGATTACAATAGACAAATTAATAAGAAAATTAACACTGAACAAATAGAACAAATAGTCAAGGCAATTATATCTGGTAAGTATTCTTGGGCTTGTGTTTTACTTTTGCGTTTTTCTGGACATAACCCCATCGACTATATACCCTATCGTACTTATATCAGGTTGCTCAAAAATAATTGTCTGCTTGGTGGTTCTGGGCAAAATTCAACTACGAAAAAAGAGGTAGAAATGTTTGACCTAAAATCAACTTGGGTTCATTTCTAAAGATGCAAACATTTGAATATCTGCCAATTGCAGTTAGTTAGTGTTGTTGGAAGTTGGTAAATTATCCTGATGGATAGTTTCACAACTACTCTCTTTGTGATTTGCAACTGATAATTTGGCTTAGGTAAAGGGTAAAGGTTTATTCTCTCACCTTCTCCTTTCCCTTTGCTCTTTAAGCAATAAGTATTTGGTGGATGGACAGAGAATATTATTAGGTATTAGAGATGATTTGTCAACCTAATTGCATATTTAATGTCAAATATGAGAGGACATTGGTATGTTATTGCCGATAGATTTCTCGTAACTTACTATGAGAAAAAATGAAGGTGAGAATTTCGTAACTCTTAGTTATTAATTATTAATTCATTCTCATCATGATTTACCCAGTCACTATGTCTAATAGTTGCCTACAACCCATACTAAGAGAGATTGTCTGGCAGAAAAAGCTAGAAGTTGAAAAAATGCAACAAGAAATGTCTCTCGCATCTTTGCAACGTCAATTAACTGCTGCTCCAACTGTTAGAGATTTTTTCACTGCTTTACAGCAGAGTATTTATAAACCCAGCTTGATAGCAGAGGTGAGAAACGCATTACTTAATCAGGATGTAACTATACAAGATTTTGATCCTTTGGGAATTGCTAAATCCTATGAACGTGGTGGAGCAACTTGTATATCTGTTGTTACTGACCAAAAGTTTTTTCAAGGTGGTTTTGAGCATCTGCGTATTATCCGACATCGCATAGCATTACCGCTGTTGTGTAAAGATTTTATTATTGATCCTTGCCAAATTTATTTAGCAAGAGCCGCAGGTGCGGATGCAGTTTTATTAATTGCTGCTATTCTTACAGATCAGCAGATCAATAACTTTTTGCGGGTGATTCACTATTTGGGAATGAATGCTGTAGTTGAAGTTCATAATTTAACTGAATTAGATCGAGTTCTCAAGTTAGATGATGTACGTATCATTAGCATTAATAACCGCAGTTTGGAAGATTTCAGCGTTAATCTTAGTACTACTCAGCAATTAATGATAGCTAGGCGATCGCATTTACAAAACTTAGGTATTCTGGTTGTTAGTGAATCGGGAATTGAGACACCTGCTGATTTATCTTTGATGGCTGATGCTGGTATTAATGCAGTTTTGATGGGAGATTCTTTACTTCAAGCAGGAGATTTAGAAGAGGCTGTAAGGAGTCTACTCAAGTCCAAAGTTCCCGTTTATAAAGACTTTGTGAAAAAGGGAATTTAGCAGTTATCCAATCAAATATATCCCCGATTTTTTTGAGAATTCGGGGATCTGGATATTAGGGAGCATCCTGACTGCCTACTTCTGAATTATTTATTTAGGGCTTGCTGAATCAAGCCAAAAGCTAGAATAATCAAGAGTTTGAGGGTCACAAAAGAGGAACACAGTGCCAGGAATAGAGATTAAAACCATCAAAAACTGCTCACTTTTCCCCCTAGAGAAACTATTCTTGGCTGCTTCTAGTTCTGACTCCTGTACAGACGTTTCGCCTTCCACGTCTCTACTGACTCCTGACTCCAACGGCAAGACTTTCTCAGCAAACCCTCCAAAGTAGAAACAAAGTTTGTGTCCATATTTTTGATCTAAAACGCCGTAATACACCATCGATAGGGTGGGGAGGGTCAAATATTGACAACTTTTAAAGTTTGCAATGTTTCATCCGCGCAACCTGTGATAAAACCACCCAGTTCTGCAATTTGTTGGATATTGTTCAAACTCGATTGTGTTATCAATTCTCCAGGCATTAACAAGGGAATTCCTGGAGGATAGGGACAAACTTTTTCTGCACAAATTCTATTGACAGTTTTCTCCAATGGCAGGGTTTCACTATTAGCAAAAAAAGCCTCACGAGGAGAAATGCAGAGTGAATAGCTAATTGTAGCATCGTTTCTATATTTACATATTTTATACTGACTTGTCAATTGCGGTGTCTGAGTTAATTTTTTCAACTCTTGTACTAATGCCTCAATATCTGATTTACTGTTACCCAAACTAATAATAAAGGTGAGATTTTTTAAGGATGAAAATTCTGGAGTTACACCCATTTCATTGAGAATATCTTCAGCCCCAAAACCGGTTAAATCTAATTGAGAAACATTAACAGTTAACCGGGTTTGATCCAAATCAAAAAAGCCCCCTTTTTTAAAGGTTGGCGGGATATCTAAAACTGATAAACCGGGAATTTTGCTAATTTCACTTCTTGCTTCTTCAGCTAATTGCAAAGTCTGAAACATCAATTTTTTCCCATTAATAGCCATTTGCTGACGTGCAGCATCGAGAGAAGCTAAAAGAATAAAACTAGGACTGGTAGATTGAACTAATTGTAATGCTTTATTTAATCTATCAAGATCAATTCTATTTCCTTGAATATGCAACATTGATGCTTGCGTCATTGCACCCAAGGTTTTATGAATTGATTGTATTGTTAAATCTGCACCTGCGGCTAAAGCTGATGTGGGTAAATGGGGATGAAAAGTAAAATGTGCGCCATGTGCTTCATCGACAATAAGAGGAATATTATATTGATGGGTAATTTGTGCGATCGCTTGCAAATCTGCACAAACACCGTCATAAGTAGGGTAAACTGTCAGCACAGCTTGAGCATCAGGATGTTTTGCTAATGTTGTTTTTACAGAAGCCGGTGTAATGCTGTGTGCAATATCTAAATCTTCGTCATATTCGGGATTTATAAAAATAGGAATTGCCCCAGAAAGAATTAATCCAGAAACTACAGAAGAATGCACATTGCGCGGCAAAATAATTTTATCCTTCATACCGCAAGTAGCGAGAATTGCGGCTTCAATTCCACAGGTAGAACCATTAACTAAAAACCAAGTTTTTTCAGCACCAAAAGCTGCTGCTGCTAATTCTTGTGCTGCTAAAATTGCGCTTTGGGGTGTGAAGAGATGATCTAATTCTGCGAGTTCGGTTAAATCAGCACGGAAAACTTCTTTACCTAATAAATCCGTTAAAATTGGAGAAATTCCTGCACCGCGTTTATGTCCGGGGGTGTAAAATGGGGCATGGGGACGAGAGATGGAGGTTTTTAAGGCATCTATCAGGGGTGTTTGGTATTGATTTGGCATTTTGAGCAAAAGGAAGCGTTTAGAGCTTCAGGTAAAAATTGATCAACTATAGAATATGATGGTTTTTCAGTATTTAGGATGCTAAATTAATAAGTATAATCATAAATAAAGAATCATGAATAGATCATATACAGCAGTTTCCAAAGTTATGAGGTACACCCTAATTTATTTACTGTTAAGAGTACCCTGTTAAGAGTTCCCTAAAACTAAAAAACTCTGTACCTCACGACACCGGGAAGTGCTGTAAATCCTGATTCAGACATTGTACAATCGAGGCAGAGCCTCTAGTTAGCATTCCCATGCAGGGCATGGGAACGAGAGAACAAGAGAGACGAAAGAAATAAATTACACTACAGCAGCAGCTTGTTTCTGAAAGAAAGCTTGCAAAATATTATCTGCAATTTGCTGACTGGTTAAACCTAAAGAAACCTTAGATTCATCTGGTGTGGCATGATCTACCAAAATATCAGGAACACCGATCCGTTTTACAGGAACTAAAACATCAGCATCAAGTAAAGCCTCAGCTACAGCAGAACCAAAGCCACCCATTAAACAACCTTCTTCCAAAGTCACAACCCGGCCGATTTGTTTAGCCAAAGGTAATATTAAATCAGTATCCAAAGGTTTAACAAACCGGGCATTAATGACAGTAGCTTCAATACCATGTTCGCTGAGAATTTCCGCTGCTTGCATTCCAGGGTAAACCATCGTACCATAGGCGACAATTAACACATCATCGCCTTGGCGGAGAATTTCCCCTTTACCAATTTCCAAAGGTTCCCAACCTTCTTCCATCAACGGTACACCGTGTCCATTACCACGGGGGAAACGCATGGCAATAGGTCCATCAGTATATTCAATACCTGTAACTGTCATCCGTTGCAGTTCCGCTTCGTCCTTGGGAGCCATTAATACCATGTTGGGAATACAACGCAGATAGGCAATATCATACATCCCTTGGTGAGTTGGACCGTCAGCACCCACAATACCCGCCCGGTCTAAACAGAAGAAGACAGGCAGATTTTGAATGCAGACATCATGAATAATTTGGTCATAGCCACGTTGTAGGAAAGTGGAATAAATAGCAGCGACGGGACGCATACCTTCACAAGCTAAACCCGCAGCAACAGCAACAGCGTGTTGTTCAGCAATACCCACATCAATATATTGATTAGGTAATTTAGCTTGGAGTTTATCTAAACCTGTACCCGTGGCCATGGCGGCGGTAATACCGACAATTTTCGGGTTTTGTTCGGCAAGTTTGACCAAGGTGTGAGAAAAGACTTTCGCGTAAGCAGGTGGTTTGGGTTTAGTGGAAGGAATAGCCTTACCAGTGGTGACATTAAAGGGGTTTTGGGCATGATAGCCTACTTGGTCTTTTTCTGCCATTTCATAGCCTTTACCCTTGACGGTGGCTACGTGAACCAGCACTGGACCTGTAATTTGATGTGCTTGTTGGAAGGTGGCAATAAGTTCTTCTAAATTATGGCCATCAACTGGACCCATGTAGGTAAAACCCAGTTCTTCAAAAACTGCGCCGACTTTGGGAACGGCCAAACGCTTCATTCCTTCTTTGATCCGGTCTAGTTCTGGGGAAATAGATTCACCAACGAAAGGAATATGTTTTAGCTGTTCCTCAATACCATCTGAGAGAAACTGCACCGGTGGACTGAGTCGCATTTTATTGAGATAGCGAGGAATAGCACCGACGTTGGGAGAAATTGACATCTCGTTGTCATTGAGAACCACCAACAGATTAGTTTTGGGTAGGTGGCCAGCGTGGTTAATGGCTTCTAAGGCCATACCTCCAGTTAAAGCACCATCACCAATGACCGCAACAGCTTTGAATTTTTCCCCTTTTAAGTCGCGGGCTAAAGCCATACCTAAAGCGGCGGAAATACTTGTAGAAGCGTGTCCTGCGCCAAAGTGGTCAAATTTGTTTTCACAGCGTTTGAGATAACCGGCAACTCCGTCTTTTTGTCTGAGGGTGTGGAAGTCGTGGTAGCGTCCTGTGATCAGTTTATGGGGATAAGCCTGGTGTCCTACATCCCAAATTACTTTATCCCGATCTAAGTCTAATGTTTGGTAAAGTCCCAGGGTTAATTCAACAACTCCCAAACCAGGACCCAAATGCCCCCCAGTTGCGGCCACGGTTTGCAGGTGCTTATCTCGAATTTGTTTGGCTATTTGCTGTAACTGCCGAATAGACAAACCGTGCAACTGGTTAGGATGGGTGATTTCACTCAGATGCATATTATAAGGTTTTCCTCTCTAACTCTACTTTTTGCCATTATTTGATTTTCCCACTTCCGGTGGCTACAAAAATCTAACTGTGATTAATGTTGTTTTATCACTATAACTTTGACTGGAAATAGGGAACAGGGAACTCTTAACAGGGAACAAGGAATAGGTAGTAATTTATTCTCCCCATCTCCCCACTATTGAGGAACACCAGGAACTATGGGCATTTGCGGTTGTTTCTGTTGACGTTGTAAATATTTACTTAACAGATAAGCCATATCACCACGAGTCATGGGGCGCAATGGGTTAATATTACCTTGGGTATCTGTATTGAGAAATCCTTCAGTAATGATTGTAGCGATCGCTCTTCTAGCCCATTTCGGTAGAGAATTTTGGTCAGGGTATGCTGCTAAAATCTCATTCACTGTTTCATCAGTAAACTGAAATACTCCGTAAGCTTGGGCAAAAATTGCTATCCCTTCCGCCCTGGTAATTCTTTGATTGGGAAAAAACAGATTCCCACGATAACCTTTCATAATATCAGTTTTCAGCACTGTCTGAATATCTTGATATGCCCAATGAGAACTAGGAACATCTGAGACAATTACAGCTGTTTTTTGTTTAGCGGCTTGGCGTTTATCTAAATAAAAAGCTTTGACTAAAATTGATGCTAATTCTGCCCGACTAATTAACCTTTCTGCATAGAATTGTCCGTCCGAGAAGTTAAGCATTAATTTTGCTTCTATGACTTTTTGGATATCATCGGAATTAGTAACAGGTAGCTTTTCTGTGGCTTGTTCCTGGGCAAAAACTGGGGAGGTTTGCAGCACGGTTACTAAAGTTAATGTACCTAGTATTTTTTTCATTTCCATGATGATTTTTAAACTGCATTAGTTCTTCGGTTGTAGTGACGCTTGTTTAATTATTAAAGTTGCGGATTTTTTAGATCATTAATTATGAGGATTCTTTTAGTTATGATTGAGTAATTTTTAGATTTAATTTAACCAATTACCAATTACCAATTACCAATTTTGTAGTATAGTCTGCTGTGAGAGCATCTTTCATTTTAGGAAATTTTCAGGAGTTAAAGAATGTCCGTAGCAGCAGACCCCGTGAAGTTGATGAAGCAAGAAGTTGGCAAAGCCGCCGCCGCCCTGGTAAAATCAGGTTCTATTGTCGGGTTGGGTACGGGGTCAACTACAGCTTACACCATTCAGTTTTTAGGCGATCGCCTCAAATCTGGTGAACTGAAAGATATTGTCGGTGTTCCCACCTCATTTCAGTCGGAAGTGTTAGCGAAACAGTACGGTGTTCCCCTCACCACTTTAGACGCTATTGACCACATTGACATTGCTATTGATGGTGCTGATGAAGTTGATCCCCACAAAAACTTGATTAAAGGTGGTGGTGCAGCACATACCCGCGAAAAAGTGGTAGATTATTTAGCAACAGAATTTATCGTCGTGGTTGATGGTGGTAAGTTAGTAGACCGCTTGGGTTCTAGTTTTGCCGTGCCTGTGGAAGTAATTCCTATGGCCATCACCCCTGTGATTAATGCTATCAAAAAACTCGGTGGTCAACCAGAATTACGCATGGGTGTGAAAAAAGCTGGACCTGTGATTACCGACCAAGGTAACATGGTTTTGGATGTCAGATTTGATAATATTGATGACCCGGTAAATTTAGAAAAAACACTGAATAATATTCCCGGTGTTTTGGAAAATGGCATCTTTGTTAACTGTGTTGACCTAGTTTTAATTGGTGAAGTTATTGATGGTAAGCCTGTTGTTCGGCAAATGTAGTTAAAATGAATAGGGTGGGCAATGCCCACCTATGAAAAAGCTCACGCCAAGACGCAAAGACGCAAAAGATTGCTTTTTTTTAGCTATATTATAATTATCTAAAATCTAAAATCTAAAATCTAAAATTTCGTGATGTTGTACAGAAGATTTGGACGCACAGAATTACAAATACCCGTGTTTTCCTGCGGAGGAATGCGTTATCAATTCAAATGGCAGGATGTCCCACCAGAAGAAATTCCTCAAGATAGTCAGGATAATTTAGAAGCTACTATCCATCGTGCGGTTGAGTTAGGAATTAATCATATTGAAACTGCAAGGTTTTATGGAACTTCAGAAATGCAATTGGGAAAAATCTTACCTCAATTTCCCCGTGAAAAGTTAATTGTCCAAACTAAAGTTCCTCCTGTCGCAGATGCGAAAGATTTCCGAAAAACATTTGAAAAATCTTTGGCATATCTTCAGTTAGATTATGTTGATTTATTAGGATTACATGGTATTAATACTGCGGAAGCTTTAGATTATAGTATTAGTGATGGTGGTTGTTTAGCAGTTGCCAAAGAACTACAAGCAGAAGGAAAAGTCAGGTTTATTGGTTTTTCTACCCATGCACCAATTGAGATAATTTTAAAAGCAATTAATACCAATCAGTTTGATTATGTAAATTTGCATTGGTACTATATAAATCAATGGAATTGGTCAGCGATAGAAGCTGCTAATCAGTTAGATATGGGTGTGTTTATTATCAGCCCTGCTAATAAAGGAGGTTTGTTATATCAACCTTCTGAAAAGTTAGTTAATCTCTGTCAACCATTGAGTCCGATGGTTTTTAATGATTTGTTTTGTCTGAGTCATCCCCAAGTACACACTTTGAGTATTGGTGCGGCAAAACCGAGTGATTTTGATGAACATTTAAAGACTTTAGAATTATTAGATCATGCTGAGGAAATATTACCTCCAATTATTGAACGTTTAGAAAATTCAGCCATCGAAACTTTAGGTAAAGATTGGGCAAAAACCTGGGATTTAAATTTACCTAATTGGCAAGAAACACCAGGAAAAATAAATATTAAAGTTGTTTTGTGGCTGTTGAATTTATCCTTGGCCTATGATATGATTGAATATGGAAAAATGCGCTATAATTTGTTAGGTAATGGTAATGATTGGTTTCCTGGAAATCAAGCCGATAAATTAGATGAATTAGATTTGAGACGATGTCTAATTAATAGTCCTCATGCGGAAAAAATCCCACAGATGTTAGCTAAAGCTAATGCAATTTTAAAGGGTGAAAATGTGAAGCGGTTATCTCAAAGTTAAGCAAAGCACTTGTGAAAACACTAATTATTGATAATTATGATTCTTACACCTTTAATTTATATCAGATGATTGCGGAGGTAAATGGAGAAATTCCCCTTGTTATCCGTAATGATGAGGTTGACTGGGAAAATTTGACCAAGATTGAATTTGATAATGTGGTTATTTCTCCAGGACCAGGTAGACCAGAAAAATCACAAGATTTTGGTATTTGTCGTCAAGTCTTACAAAATATCCATGTTCCTGTTTTGGGTGTGTGTTTAGGACATCAAGGTTTAGGTTATATTTATGGTGGTAAAATTATTCATGCTTCAGAAATTAAACATGGTAGATTAAGCGAAGTTTATCACAATAATTGTGAATTATTTCAAGGTTTACCACCTTCATTTTTAGCTGTTTGTTATAATTCCTTAGTTGTCGCTGATGACATACCCGAATGTTTAGAAAAAATTGCTTGGACTCCAGAAGGTGTAGTCATGGGTTTACGTCATCGAAATTTACCTTCTTGGGGTGTACAATTCCATCCTGAATCAATTTGTACTGAATATGGTAAACAGGTTTTTAAAAACTTTAGAAATATAACTGCTAAATTTTATAATTATCAAATTCCCGAAAATATAGACAAGAAAAAAATATTTTCACAAAAAAAATATCAACATTCTCAACCTCAAAAATATCAAGTTTGTAGTAAAAAGTTAGATATATATCCTGATGCAGAAAATGTATTTATCCAGCTTTTTGGTGACAAGGTAAATACCTTTTGGTTAGACAGTAGTAGATATGAACCTGGGTTATCTCGCTTTTCATGTATGGGAGATAATAGCGGTGTTCACAGTTTATTAATTGAATATCAAACCCAAAACCAAGAAGTTAAAATTACTCAAGGTGGTAAAACTACAACTCATCAAGAAAGTATCTTTGATTATTTGCAGCGAGAAATTAAAAATAGATATTGTATAAATGATGATTTACCCTTTGATTTTAACTGTGGTTTTGTGGGTTATTTTGGATATGAATTAAAAGCAGAATGTGGAGGAAATTTAGTAGATAAGTCTAATTTACCAGATGCTGTTTTTATTTTAGCAGATAGAATTATTGCTTTTGACCATCAGGAAAAAGTTACTTATTTACTATGTTTGTCTCCAGTGGAAGAAACCGCAACAGCAACAGCATGGTTTTTAGAGATAGAGACGAAAATACAAAACCTATCTCCTAGTTTACCAGTGATTAAATCAGCAAATCAACAAAATATCATCTTCCATTTACAACAGTCAACCAAAAATTATCTGGATGATATTCAAACATCTTTAAAAGAAATATATGAAGGTGAAACTTATCAAGTTTGTTTAACAAATAAATTATATACGAATACAACACCTGAAGCTTTAGAATTTTATCGCACATTACGCAAAATTAACCCTGCACCTTATTCAGCTTTTTTGAAGTTGGAAAATTTTAGTATTGCTTGTTCTTCCCCAGAAAGATTTTTAAGCATAAATTCTCAAGGTTGGGTAGAAACAAAACCCATTAAAGGAACATTACCCAGGGGAAAAACACCCCAGGAGGATGAACTTTTAAAAGAAAGTTTACGCAACAGTGAAAAAGACCGTTCTGAGAATTTAATGATAGTTGATTTATTGCGTAATGACTTAGGAAGAGTTTGTCAAGTTGGTAGTGTTCATGTTCCTAAATTAATGGATGTAGAAACCTATAGTACAGTACATCAGTTAGTAACGACAATTCGGGGTTTATTACTTCCAGAAATGGATGCTATTGACTGTATTAAAATGGCGTTTCCCGGTGGTTCAATGACAGGTGCGCCGAAAATTAGAACTATGCAAATTATAGACCGATTAGAACCCAAAGCAAGAGGTATTTATTCAGGTGCAATTGGTTTTTTATCGTTGAATGGTGCAGCAGATTTAAATATAGTAATTCGTACTGCTATTTTAACACCTGAACAAACTTCTATCGGAGTAGGAGGAGGAATTGTAGCTTTATCAAACCCCGAAGCGGAACTTTCAGAAATGCTGCTAAAAGCAGAAGCTTTAATAGCAGCTTTAGTAATTACTGTGAATGGGGAATTTAATTGTGAACAATATCAAATTGCGGATTTTAACAACTTTATATCTAAGGATCAAGATTTTTACCAAACAGTAATTTTATCTATGAATAAAGGTAATTAGATTGACAGAGATTATGCCCTATTTGATATAATGGTGATATTTTATCTATCATTGTCAATAAAAATGCGTATAATATTTAAATTACCTAAATTACCTAAGTTATCCAGGTACTGGATAAGTAGGTAGGCGTTAAAATTTATCGTTATGGCAAGGCAGGGGAGCAGGGGGCAGGGAGCAGGGGGAAAGAGGGTTTCAGGCATATTTACTTTTCT
>RDYJ01000026.1 GCA_004293145.1 Nostocales cyanobacterium
TTTACTTTAGTTGTACGTGAGCATATTTTTGCTAATCTTAATAGCGATTCCATGATCTACAGTGCATAGATAATATTTTTTGTCAATGCGTAAGTCCTAATTACTTACAGCCTGGCTGTAAAATTGAGTATGGAATTGGCTTCTTTGCCAGGAGAAATTACCGCTGTTTGGTTTCCTTCTAGTTTGACATTAGCGTCTGTATTTTTGTTTGGAAATCAGGTATTTCCAGGGATTATTATTGGCTCAGTAATTGGCTTATATAGAAATATATTGAATCTACAGCCACCCCTATCAATTATTAATCTCATTTTACTCCACTTAATCTGTGCCTTTGGTAATTGTCTCCAACCCTTTGTAGCTAAATATTTATTCCAAAAATTTTCTCCTCAACTGAATATATTTAATCATGTCAAGACAGTTACTATATTCATTATTACAGCTATTTTTTCTCCAACTGTATCTGCAACTATTGGTATCACAGGATATTGCTGGATGGGAACAATACCTTGGAGCAGTTATGGAGTTTGCTGGTTGACATGGTGGTTAGCTAGTGCCTTAGCTCACTTAACATTTACACCAACTTTACTATTATTTTCTAACTTTAATTTGCAAAATTATCGCCGCAAAATTTATGAAATATACCTGAATATTGGCTTGGTTTTTGTGATTAGCTGGTGTAGTTTTATTAAAGGATTGCACCTAGAATATTTATTGCTGCCTATCCTTATTATTACAGTATTTCGCTTAGGTAAATTTTTCTCTAGTCTATTGGTGAGTGTGGTGACATTGTTTGCCATATTTGCAACTTCTCAAGAAAAAGGAATTTTTATTCAAGATTTACCCCATGAATCACTGATACTTTTACAATCATTCACGGCTGTTTTTTCACTGACTGCACTTATCCTTTCTGCTGTGATTGATGAACGAAAAGCTGCACAGTTATCTCTAACACAAACATTGGCTAATCTTGAATTACAAGTCAGAGAACAAACACAGGCTTTAAGGCAGAGTGAAGCCCAACTGGATGCGTTCTTTTCCTCTGCTTCAATTGGCATGAGTATTATTGATCATGAATTTAAATATGTCCGAGTTAATGAAACACTTGCAGAGATTAATAATAAATCTGTTGTTGATCACTTGGGTAAAAAGATTCATGAAATTTTACCATTTCTAGGTGCTGAAATAGAAAATCATTGCCAGCAGGTAATCACCACGGGAGAACCTTTAATAAATCAAGAAATAAGTATAGTAGTTGACAAAGAATTAGGCATTTATAAAACCTGGTTAGCTTCCTATTTCCCCATCTTTGATCCCAAAAATATTCCCTTTCAATTAGGAATTTTGGTAATGGAAATTAGCGATGTCCATCAGGAGCTTCGCTTACGCAAACAGCTAGAAATGCAATTACAGAAACAAGTACGGTTAGATGGATTAACTCAAATTGCTAACCGCCGTTATTTTGATGAAGTATTACTAAGCGAATGGCAGCGTTGTGCTCGAAATCAGCAACCACTATCTCTAATTTTCTGTGATGCTGACTACTTCAAAGCTTACAATGATACCTATGGTCATCCAATGGGAGATATTTGTTTAATTCAAATTGCTAACACCCTTAATGATAATGTGCAGCGGGCTACTGATCTAGTCGCTCGGTATGGTGGAGAAGAATTTGCAATTTTACTATCTAATACTACCTGTGAGGGCGCACTAGATGTTGCTCACTTAATTCTTAAACAAATCCATAATCTGAATATTCCTCATAAAAAATCACTTGTATCTGATCATGTCACCCTGAGTATGGGAGTTGCCACGTGTATTCCCAGTTCAGAAGATCAACCGGAAGAGCTTGTGATTAAAGCAGATCAGGCACTTTATGAAGCCAAAAACCAGGGACGTGATCGTATCATCCTCAAAATTTAAATCATCCAGCCCAGATGAAAATACTTTACAAATATTAATTTTATTGTTACAGTTCTTTACATAACGAAAAAAGGGATATAAATTTATGCGTGCAAGCGGTTCTATGATTGACGATCAGGGCAAAATGAACAACTTCGCGGTTGAACCAAAGATATACGTAGACGAACAAGGCGATCGCACCGGCTTTACACCTTATGCAGAAATGCTCAACGGTCGTTTAGCAATGATTGGGTTCATTTCACTGATAGCATTAGAAGTATTCACAGGACATGGTGTGATCGGAATTTTGGCAAGCCTATAAAATAAGTGAAAACTTTGTTACACAAAAATTTACAAACTAAAGAGACGGGAATATTTCCGTCTTTAATTTTGGGAATTATTGGCAAAATTTAACTAAATGTAGTGATGTAAATTCCCTGCAAAAACTTATAGACATTCCGCCGGAACGTCTCTACCAAATTTATCTGGCACAACCTCACATATAATTGGTATGAGGATAAAATATAGATAGCAAAAGACTTTTTACATTATTCCCTGTCACCTGCTATAATTAACAGTTATTTTCAGCTATCTTCTTAGCATTAAGAAAAGGGGTATCTATGGTTTTAACTGCTTCGACAATGTTATCATTAGGCACTAAAGCCCCAGGTTTTCATCTACCAGAAGTGGTATCTAGAGAAATAATTTCACTGGCTAATTTTGCCGATAAAAAAGCATTGCTAGTGATGTTTATTTGTCGGCATTGTCCATTTGTCAAGCATATTCAAACAGAATTAGCACAATTAGGAAAAGATTACTTCAATAGTGATTTAGGAATTATTGGTATTAGTGCTAACGATGCTGAAAAATACCCAAATGATGCACCTGAATCATTAAAAGAAATGGCTACTGAGTTGGGATTTAAGTTTCCTTTGTGCTACGACGAAACCCAAGCAATAGCCAAAGCTTACACCGCAGCTTGTACACCTGATTTTTTCTTATTTGATCAACAAAGAAACCTAGTTTATCGGGGACAATTAGATGATAGCCGCCCCAGTAACAACAAACCGGTAACAGGTGCAGATTTACGAGCAGCCATTGAAGCTGTTCTAGCTGAACAACCAGTCACAAGTGAACAACAGCCAAGTGTGGGTTGCAATATTAAATGGAAAGCAGGAAACGAACCTGGTTATTTTGGTTGAGAACATCTTCAATCACAAGTACAGGGGGTTAATTAACAGAAAATTCCCCCTGTAGCTTGTATTCAACCATGCGAAGCAGCCGAAACAAAGAAAAGAGTGAGCTAAAAATTATGCAAGCCGTCGAACCATGAGACGAATCATAGCAACATAGATGAATTTCTCCGAAGTTTCGGGCAGTCGTTCATAATCCTTACTTACAAGCCGACACCAATTCAGCCACCCAAAAGTGCGCTCAACAACCCATCGTTTAGGTAAATTGACAAAACCCTTTTTCTCCAAGGGTTTCAGGACAATCGCTCCAATCGAGCTAAACATATCCATCACCCAACGCATAAATTCTTCTCCTCGATATCCTCCATCCAAGTTGAGAGAGGGAACAGGGAACAGAAAAATCAGGTGTCTAATCAATTCTGTCTCATTACTTACATTAGTTATGGATTTCTAAATTGAGTATATAGCGACCCAGTTGAACTTTTTCCGACCATAATTCATACTCTAACCGCAGATGTTCTGGTAAATTTTTTCCACTGAGGTTTAAGCTATTCGTAAAGTTGCGTAAACGAATTGGCTTGTGCGCTTGTAATGACTCATTAGGCAACCAATAACGACTAACGCCATAAATCCCCTGTTCCCAGAAATGTCGATAACTGACTTGAGTGTTACCTTGCATAGTCATAGTTACTCGGTAAGGGGAAATCTCCAACCACAAAATTCTGGGACTTGTGGGGATATCAACATTTTTTTTAGGTTGAGGAAGAGGATCTTCTGAACTGATTACATTTCCTACTTCACAACTAATTAAAGGTGGTGCAGTTAATAGTAAGTGAAATCTATCTGGATCTTTTTGATACAATGTTCCAGCAGTTTCCACTACAGACCAGACTGGTAAATCAGTGGAAATAATCGATAAGCAAACAGGTTTGCGATGATGGGTGAGCATGGGAGCAATAAGTGTGAGAAGCCGTTAAATCAAATCAAATGAACACTAAGTGATCTAAAAAGTCAGTTTCAGAAACTAAATAGTAAAACCTGCTTAATCTTAACCGAATCTACTGATTTTGACAGTCAAGCCAAATCCCAAAGCGGAAAAACGGAAAAATGCTAAAGTTGTAGTTTCAGTATCCACCTTAGTTATTAACTTTCAATCACTTACTTAATCTTAACAATTTGAAACTTCTGAATTCGCTAGAACCTGGTCAACCCTGATCAGGTTTTTAGATGTTTATGGTAATTTTTATATTTTGATTTTATATACAACAATTACCACAAAACAATTACTAGATAATAGATAAAACCCAATCACGGAAAAGAGGATTCACTTGATCAGGTGCTTCATCATGGGGACAATGGCCAGCAGTGATAAAATATTCTGTTAATTGGGGATAAAATTGATGGAATTTTTGAGAGCGTTCCCGCGCTTTCATCCAAGGGTCTGCTTCTCCCCATAATAACAATAAAGGACAATTTAATTGCTTGAGTAAAATATCAACCTTTTCCCCTTGGGGAGTGCTAAAAACTGAGACAAATACATCTAAAGCCCCTTGATCATAAGCAGGACGTTGAATTTCTGCTACTAATTGATTAGTAATTGCAGTTTTGTCTAAATAAACCTTTTCTAAAGTGCGACGAATTACCCAACGTTGACGCACATATTGAAATAATAAAGCTTGAGATAAACGTTGTTTAAAAGTCCATTTGACAGTTTTGCCCAATAACTGCTGTAAAGGATTTTGAGGAGGTTGAAGTTGACTTTGGATACCTTGTGACTCAGAAAACGGACCAGCACTATTGAGTAACACTACACCAGCGACAACATCAGGACATTGCGCCCCTACACATAAGCAAGCATAACCACCAAGGGAGTTGCCAGCTAATACTGTTTTTTCACCAATGACTTCACTAATAAAATCTCGCAGTTGATCCCGCCATAAGTCCCCACTATACTGTAATTTGGGTTTTGCTGACCTTCCAAATCCCAAAAGGTCAATAGCGAATACTTGAAAATCTGCACAAAGTCCAGTAATATTTTTACGCCAGTGGTCTGTGGAAGCACCAAAACCATGTACTAGGAGCAAAGGAGGGCGTTGGAGTTGTTTCTCTCCGGCTTGGACATAGTAAACCTTGTGTCCACGCCATTGCCAGTATTGTCCAGGAATTGGGTTTGTAGAGGGTGCTATAGTTGTCTGCATAATCAGCATCAATGTTAAGTATTGTTAATATTCTTAGATTAGCAGTCAAATTACTAATTTGAGTTAAGTGCCTGTGATTCCGGTAGAGGAGTTATTACTGGTGATGGAGCGATTGGTTTATCGTACTCTTTTTTTGCGGCTGGAGTTTCTAGCATCGTTGTTTCTTTATCGGCTGTACCAGATGCACCGACATCTTTATTAATGACAGAATTTTATCATATTCTCCAAACCCAACCTGATAAAGCTCAAGCACTGCGTCAAGCGATGTTAAACACAATAAAAAAACATCCAGTACCGCAAGATTGGGCAGCGTTTACCCTAATTAGTGAGGCTTTATCAACTAATTACCCAAGAAACAGGTATCCGAATTTTTCAATAATTCGGCGATTTAAATCCAACTGACTTAATTCCTACAAACAAATTCTTTTTCCTCTGACCCTCATTTGTTTTATTGTGAAATTTAGTCAGATCAAATCATTGTCATGATGCATAACCAAGATAATAATTATATTCAACAGATCACGGGAAAATCTAAACTTTTGGGAGTTATTGGCCATCCTATAGAACATTCCTTATCACCAGTGATGCACAATGCAGCATTGGCAAAGTTAGGGATAGATTATGTGTATTTACCTTTTCCTATTGCACCAGAAAATTTAGAAATAGCTATCGCAGGTTTTGCCGCTATTGGTGTTATTGGGTTTAGTGTGACAATTCCCCATAAACAAGCCATATTACCTTTATTAACAGAAATTTCCCCCATTGCTCAAGCTATTGGTGCAGTCAATACCGTGACTCGTCAAGGTGACGGGTGGGTGGGAACAAACACAGATGTTGAAGGTTTTATTGCCCCTTTGCAAACTACATATCAGCAAGATTGGAGTCAAAAGAAGGCGGTAATTTTAGGTAATGGTGGTGCAGCGAGAGCGGTTGTTGCTGGTTGTGTGCAGCTAGGTTTAGCAGAAATTCATGTAGTAGGGCGCAATGTATCTAAGTTAAAAGAATTTCGCCAAAGTTGGGAAAATTCAATCTTTGCAGATAAATTTCAAGTCCATGCTTGGGACGAATTACCAAAGCTAATTCCCCAAGCTCATTTGTTAGTCAATACTACTCCTGTTGGGATGTATCCCCATGTAGATGAATCACCTTTGAGTGCAGAGGAGATGGTTAAATTACCTTTAGGTGCAATAGCTTATGATTTAATCTACATCCCCAAACCCACGAAATTTTTACACCTGGCAGAAAAACAGGGAGCAATTACCATTGACGGTTTAGAAATGCTAGTTCAACAAGGTGCAGCAGCATTAAAAATTTGGTTACAACGCGAAAATGTGCCTGTAGAAGAAATGCGCCAATCACTAAAAAATCATTTGGGTTTATAGATATTGGTAATTGGTAATTCTTACCTGATTCCTGATTCCTGATTCCTGACTCCTGTACAGACGTTCCGCCGGAGCGTCTCTACTGA
Source organism: Nostocales cyanobacterium (assembly GCA_004293145.1). Classification (GTDB taxonomy): domain Bacteria; phylum Cyanobacteriota; class Cyanobacteriia; order Cyanobacteriales; family Nostocaceae; genus RDYJ01. The sequence goes on from RDYJ01000026.1 coordinate 6,759, forward strand.
CTCCTGTAAAGACGTTTCGCCGAAGCGTCTTTACTGACTCCTGCTATATGAATTATTGTGGCGTTTTCATATATCTTTCTTGTCCTTGGGAATTGTAGAGAAATACGGGTAAGTTGGCATTATCACTAATTACTCCTAGAGCCTTTTGTAATGTTTGAAAGTGATTTTGAATTTCTGCATTATCACTTTCTAATCTTTGATCATACTCTGAGGTTAAACGAACAATAATTCCCCTAGATTCAATGCTAAAAACACAAAACCGGATCCCGTTCACACAAGTTTTTCCCAGATCAGTGCGAGTCTGTGCCAAGTTACCATATAGTTGCAGTTTTGTTTGTGCCTGTGCCAAAGCAGCAGTATAGGTTTGAATGAGTGATGCTGCTTGATTGTAGTTGGAACTATCTTGAGAAATCTGTTGCGCTGTGCGTTTAGCTTGATCCCAAGATGCTACTGCTGCTTGCCATTCATTTTTTGCTTCATAGGTTTTAGCTTGATTAGCATAATTGGTTGCTTCTTGATAGGTTCGGACTGCTCTAAGTTCTCTCTTAGCGCGATTACCTGCTAATGTGCTTTTCGGTTGATATTCCGCTAAGAGGTTTTTTGCTTCCTGGTATGCTGCACTGGTTTTGGGAATACTTCTCAAATTCTTAAAAACCTCCTGCCAAGAAAAAACTACCCTTTGCCAGTCATTGCCCGATTTGGCTGTAGTTTCGCGTTTGAGAGCTGACTCAGCTACTGTTTTGGCTGTGGCTAGTTTTTTGCTCCAGCCTTCTTCATCCAGCAACTGCTGATTAATCGCTTGTAAACTGCTTTTATACTTAGGTAATTTCTCCCTTACCACTCCATAGAGTTCATTGCCAGGTTTGATCGACTCCATCGGTGTAATTGCTTGTCGCCATAAAGCTTGTCTGCTGCGTAATTCCTCTAGGCTGGTTGCGGGAGTTTGCGTTTTTTGCTGCGCCGTAGATGCAGCTTGTAACGCTTTTACTACTTGGTTAATTTTTCCTGCCTGATCAGCAAAACCTGAAGTTAGTTCTTGGGCTGACTGGTACCGAGGAGACCATTGAGGAATTTCTTTCAGCGTTGAAATAGCTTGCTCCAGTTGTTGTTGTATGGCTGTTAGTTCTTGTTCAGATTTAGCTTTGCGGATTAATTGCTGAGACACGCTTTTGAATTGCGTTACAGTTTGTAATTCTTTACACTCGCCAATTACACAAGCGCGGGTCAGAAAGAAAGCACTACCTCCAAAAATAACTGCCACCCCTAATACTCCGCCTAAGAGGATGGGTAAAGATGGTAGTGATAAGGATCTGCTCTTTGATAAGTTTTGTCCACCTGCAAAAGGGTCAAATTTTTCTGCCCCTGCTACCTCATTTGCCAAGTCATTCTCACTCTCATCCATCAATGAGACATCTGATTCAAATGTAGTATCTGAGCCAAATCTGTGATCTGATTCAAATGTGGTATCTGATTCAAATGTAGTACCTGATTCAAATGTAGTACCTGATTCAAATGTAGTATCTGATTCAAATGTAGTATCTGAGATGTTGTGGTTAGTGCGGGAACTAAATGGATGATCTGAGATGTTGTGGTCAGTGCGGGAACTAAATGGATGATCTGAGATGTTGTCATCCTTTTCAGGAGATGGGATGTCGGGAGTTTCTAGTGGTGAAAAAATTGGTTGCTTCTGATCAGCGCCGTGATCTAAGCCATTTCTTGATTCCAGTGATAGATGATTATTGAGCCAATCTTCCTGTACTCCCTTACCCTTAACGATAATCGACTGTTTAGCATAGGGTAGTTTTTCTCCAGAAACCCTGACATAAAATTGCACTCTTTGATTATGGTATTGAGATTGCCACTGGAGGGATTCATCCAGGGCAGCAAATATTTCTTTTGTATCAACTACTACACCTGGAGGATGTTGAGTTAAAATCATCAGTTCATCATTTTGGACGGCACACTTGACTTGGATATCTGGGACAAATGGCAGTTCCAACAGTAATTGTTCCTGTAAAATGCTAGATAGAAGTTGGATATCTTCTTTTTGGAATGTTACTTTCATAATCGCTACTGCTAATGTTGTATATAGTTTTATAGTTTTTATTATCTTGGAGCAGATAAAATTAGGTTCTAGTTTTTGTTACATAAGGATACATAGTTTTACTAACCCCAGTTTCTCATCCCAAACAACAAATTTTTAACACCACATTTCATGTGTCCCCAAAGGGCGGGTAAGTAGCAATGGTTTCAGTTTTTACTTTTCCATACTACTGGATGATAAATTAGACAATCCAAATGCGAGTATAAATTATTTAAGGAAAAATATACAAGAAGATTCCAGTAATTGATGAACAGTTACAACAATCCAGCTATAAACATCCTTAGAGTACAGCAGAGGTATAGAGTAACTTTTCCGCTGGACGCAAGCAACGCTTTAGCAGATAGATGAGTCATTTATTCTGCTTGGTGAGAACTACCATAGAGTAAGTCATGGCTGAGATTAAAGAATCTCACTTTCTTTATACCTGAGAGTGTCAACGAATTCGATAAAATTGATTCGTGCCAAATAAATTTTCTAGCCAACCAAAGCCAGATTATGTAATCTAAGTGCTGTGCAAACAATTAGACGGCACTAAAAATCAGCTTTGGAATTGTTAATACAAGGTGTGTGTCAATGGATTTATTGGAGTACCAAGTTAAAGAATGGTTTGACAAGATGGGCATTCCCGTCTTACCATCTCAACGAATTGACCATCCTACAGATTTAAAACGCTTAAAAATTCGTTATCCCATTGTACTAAAATCGCAAGTACACGCAGATGAACGGGCTAAAGTCGGTGGAGTCAGAATTGTGGAAACCACTATTGATGCGATCGCCGCTGCCCAAAATATCTTTAATTTGCCTATTTGGGGAGAATTACCAGAGGTTTTACTGGCAGAAACTAAGTATGATGCCAGGGATGAATTTTATCTGGCGGTGGTTTTAGATACAGCCCTGAGTCGTCCAGTGCTTTTAGGTTGCAAAGAACCAGATATTGATTGGGAATCTCCAGGGGAGAAAATGCAATATGTGGTTGTGGAACAAGAATTTTCACCATTTTATGCCAGAAGATTGGCATTGAAAATGGGTTTACAGGGGGCGCTGATTCAGTCGGTTAGCGATATTGTCGAAAAAATGTATCGGTTATTTGTCCAAAAAGACCTAGACTTAGTGGAGATTAATCCTCTGGCTGTTAGTGCCTCTGGGCAGGTGATGGCGCTCAATGGTAAAGTTAGAGTTAATGAAAGAGCAATTAACCGACATCCAGAAATAGCTGATATGGCCGCAAAAATGCTTGGCCGTCACAGAATCAGAAAGATTAACAACTTATTGAGTGATGGGAGTGGGTCAGGAAACCAGGGAAAAATCGGTATATTAGGCAATGGTACTGGTTCGGTGTTGACAACTTTGGATGCTGTGGTTAGTGCAGGCGGTAAACCTGGTGTATCGTTAAATTTACGACATTCTTTTTTGACTGATACTTCACCAACTACTTTTTGCGATCGCCTGGAAACAGGTCTAAAAGTTTTAGCGGCTGAAAAAAATACTCATGTAATTCTGATTAACTTTTTGGGTTTTATTCCTCAAGTTTCCCAAATGCCAGAAGTCATTGCCAATTTTATCCAACTAGATCCCAGAGAACTCAAATCCCATTTGTCTAATGGTAGTAAAAATCAGCCCAAATACTTACCCAGGTTGGTTGTCCGTCTTACTGGTGTTGATTTTGATCAGGCTAGGAAATATTTAGTTGCTCTCAAACCCGAAAGTGAGACGCTGATAGTAGTAGAAAATTTAGATGAGGCCGTAAAACAAGCAGTGCGTTTGGCTAAGTTACCTGCTTACAAAAAATAAGGCAGGGGGTAGGGAGGCAGGGAGTAGGGGGAGATTAATAACCCCATGACTAATGACAACTGACTAATAACTAATAACTAAATTTTATGAACTTAAGACCAGACAGTAAAGTTTTAATTCAGGGTTTTTGTGAATTTATATCAGCATCTCATATTGCTCAAATGAAAGCTTATGGCACTAATTTGGTAGCTGGTGTTGATCCTGGATCTGGTGGAAAGCAAATCTACGATCTACCAGTGTTTGACTTAGTAGAGGAAGCAATCTCAAAATTTGGGCAAATTGATACGACGATAATTTGTGTACATCCTTACCAAGTGCTAGATGCGGCTTTAGAGGCGATCGCGTCTCATGTTCGCCAAATTATTATTATTTCTGGTGGTGTGCCACCTTTAGATATGGTGACATTACTCCGCAAAACTGAGACTGGTGAAACTTTGGTCGTAGGACCAAACAGTCCGGGAATTATTGTTCCTGGTAAAATTCTTTTGGGAACTCAACCTAGTGAATTTTATACTCCTGGTTCAGTGGGAATTGTCAGCCGCAGTAGCACTCTTACTTATGAAGTGGCCTGGGAATTAACTCAGGCTGGTTTGGGTCAGTCGATTAGTGTCAGTATTGGTAGTGATGCTATTGTCGGTTCATCCTTCCCTCAATGGTTGCAAATTCTGGATGAGGATGAAACAACAGAAGCGATTGTTTTAGTCGGCCAACCAGGAGGAGAGAGTGAAGAAGCTGCTGCAAGATATATAGCTGAAGCTATTGATAAACCTGTCATTGCTTATATTGCAGGTAGATACGCACCAACAACCAAATCTTGGCATCAGGCAGGAAATTTAGCAACTGTTGTCAAACGTGATCATAATTTTGGCACAACACAAAATAAATTAGCGGCTTTCCAAGCTGCACAAGTTCCTGTGGCTGAACATCCTGCTCAAATTCCTCAATTGTTGAAAAAAGTGATAGGTAATTCATAATTCATAATTCATAATTCATAATTCATAATTCATAATTGGAGATTGCGTCTGTTCATCAACATTAGATATTGAGGTCATGTAGATACATTTCCTGAAACGTCTCTATCAGGGGTTATGGCATTATTTTGAGGAATGAGGACTGACTAATAAGAGTTTTCTCTAATTACGAATTATGAATTACGAATTATGAATTATGAATTATTATGATATCTTGCCAATAATTCAGGAATATAATCATAACCATCGACACCGATAACGGAAATGATTTTGGGGCGGTTTTGTTGCAGTAAAACTTGGAATTTATCAGCCCCAAGTTGTCCTTTGATTATTATCAATAAACCTGCGGGTTGTCGCCACTCTTGGGATGCAATTTGCTCTAATAGATACATTCCCAAGCTACCTGTATAAATTGATTTTTCAAAATTTTGCAAGTGATAATAAGCTTCTGCTAAATAAGCTAAATTACGACCTTGAGTATATAAATCTCCCGAAACTTGTGCAGTTTTAAAACCGACCTCCAGATATTTAATAGCACTTTCATATTGAGCAGTAACTAAATAAGCAATGCCTAAACTGCTAAAACATAAAGATTGAGTTTGAATATCACCTAATTTTTCGGCTAACTTTAAACCTTGCTCTAAATAATTAATGGCAGATTCATAAACTTCTGGTTCGATGTTTTCTAATTGCTGTGCTTGCATAACTTCGCTGTAACCTAAATTTACCAGCGCGTTAGTTTCTCCGGTTTTGTCTCCTGCTTGTCTACTTAATATTAATGCTCTTTGACTATAGTTAATCGCTTCAGGATAATTTTTTTCTTGAACATAAGTACGACTGAGGTGGTTAAGATTAGCAATTTCACAAGGGTTATCTTTGGCATTTCTAGCGATTTCCAAAGCTTGTTGATGGAAATTTATGGAGCGTGGATATCTACCTAAAGCTAGTTGAGAATAACCCAATAATGTTAATATTCTAGCTTTTTCTTGTGTTCCTGCCGCAGAACGCAGAGGTTCATCTAAATAATCGAGGGCATCCCGCAAAGAACTACCAGAAAAGGAAGCAAAAATCCCACCGTAGAGGGGAAAATAAGGACGTTGGGCAAAAGTTCGCAGAATTTGCAGCATTATTTGTGAAGCGGCATTGCTGTATATTTGTGCTTGGGTTTGAAAACCGTTTGCTAATTGACTCCAAATTACGGCAAAGGTTAAAAATGTGGAAATTGATAATTTTGGACCTGCTTGAATATCATAAGCTTGTTGATCAAACCAGGTAACTAATCCCCGTTGTAGAAATTGTAAAACTATTGTTAATTCTACCCAATTAGTCAGGGTAATGTTTTGTTGTGTTTGGGTAAATTCAATTGTAGCTTTTTCTAATGCTAAGGTGCGGAAAAATGCTGTTGGTATTTCGCTTTTAACTAATTTTGCCCAACTTGCCCAAGGTCCTGTTTCTCCTGGTACACCACCAAAACCAAGAGAACCTTTTTGTTCATACATCCAACTGAGTAAGTTTTCTTGGATACGTTGCCAAGAAGCGATACCATTAGTTATTCCTGTGGATATCTGCATTAAATCTGTGTTAGCTGCACCAAATTGTTGTAAGGATTTGGCTAATTGCTGTAATTGGGATAAATTCAGGGGATATTTTTGATTAGGATCGATGTATCTCAGTAATACAGACAAACGTTCTTCATTACTGGCAATGGTAATTTCGCGTACTGCTAAAGCTATGGCTTCGGTGGCTTTGTTTTGCTCTTGCCAGCGTTGCCATTGAGTTTGGATGGTTTTAATGGCTCTTAAACTGCGTGTGGCTTTGGCTTTTTTGAGTTCGTCTTTTTCGTTGTCTACTTGGGTTTGCAGGGTTGTCAAGCGATCGCTCAAAGCTAACTCAAACACTTCTCCCGTACCAGAAGCAATGTTTTTAAGTAATATTTGATATACCTGCTCTACAGAGCTAATTTTGCCCTTGAGAGTGGTTTCGACTATTTCATCAATTAATGCTAGGTAGCGATCCTGCAAAGGTAGGGATTCTGACACTTTAGCTAATAGAGAACATTACAACAATTCTAATTCTATAGCAATTTACAAGATCCCTGACTTCTTTGAAAATTTGGGTATCTGAAGTATCTCGCGTCATGCTTTTATTTGTCAAGTGGGTTAGGCGCACAAGGTAATAGAGTAATATAGTGTATGAATCTGATTGAGGCTTGTTTTGTGTATGACCAATATTATTATTTCTAACCTTGATGATGAAATCAAATCTCGTCTGCAAAAACGAGCAGAAAAAAACGGACGCTCTCTCGAAGAAGAAGCCAGAGAAATTCTCTACATAACTCTGACAGAAAATAACGAAAATTCCTTAAATCTAGCGACTCGAATTGAACAGCGGTTTGCGAATTTTGGAGATTTTGAATTACCAGAAATAGCGAGAGAACCTATCCGTACTGTATCAATATTTTAAGAATGATTATTCTTGACACAAACGTATTGTCAGAACGCAATGTTTCTGACTTTAAAAGGTGTGGGATTGAGATTATTAATCCTTGGGAATATGAATCAATATAGTTAAGCAGATTTGGTTGAGGAACACACCCTATTTATTTTTTATAATTGCAGTTTGTGGAAAGCTCAAATCCCCGACTTCTCTAATCTAAAAAGTCAGGGATCTTGTTTTTTAATGATGTTTGCAACCACCTTCACCATGATGGTGGTGTTCGTGATTCTTGCCATGAGCGCAGCCTTGAAGGTCTTGCTGCATGAGATTTTCACTCATTTCTTTAAAAGAATCATCGACGGGTTTTAAGCCTATCCATGCGTCGATTTTCTCGGTATCAAAGCCTATTTCCCGTTGATCTCCTACTTCCAATAAAGGACGACGAATTAATAAGGGATCTCGGAGCATCATCACTAATGCGGTTTCAGCGTCGATGTTTTCAGGGTTCACCTCTCCAGATTTTATCCGAGGTGCGGCTTTGTTGAACCATTCGATGACGGGGCGATCGCCAAAAAATGATTTTAATCTTTCTTTTGTCCAAGGTTCTGTTAATAGGCTATATGCTACTACTTGATGGCCTGCGGCTGTGAGTAAAACTTTTTGTCTGGTATTGTTTTTACAGCCCGGTTTTTCATAGAATATTACTCTGGCCATTGCTGTTTCTCCTATAGGTTTCAAGTTTGATTTCTGGATGGGAAATAATTAAACGCAGATAAACGCAGATAAACGCAGATGAAAGATGATTTTTATCTATTAATTAGTATGTATTTTTAAAATTTTTTAGCAATATGATTAATTACATCAAATTCAAATCTTTGATTTGGGTTTGTTTCTCCATAAATATTAAATGTAACTGTTGGTTCTTTACCAACGGATTTAACATGATGTATTGTCTCTGGTGTAAAACTAATTAAATCTCCAGGATATAAATCAACTTCTCCTACTTTTTCAATTTGATCAGGATGTTCTGGTGTGGAATTTCGTCGCCAAAATGTATTTTTTTCCTGACCTTTTAATATAGCAACTATTCCCCATGTTCCATGATTATGAATATTAGAAGTTGTTCCTGGCACAAATGTAACTGTTTGCACAGTTAAGGGAAATCCTAATTCATCATATAACAATAAAACCGAGTTCCCTGTTTTTGGGTCGGGTTCTAAAAATTGACTTTGTACCCAATAGGAATTAATAATTAAGCGCCTAACTAACATTCTAATTTCTGGTAGACGAGTTGATTCATCCTCAACATTATTGAGAACATCTTCTATGTCCGTTAGAAATCGATATAGGCGATAATTATCACGCAATAAATCCCATTCTCTCGCTGATTTACAGATTTGAATATTTCCATCTTCAGCGACAAACAAATCCTTTCCTTGCATAATTTATATACTATAATCTAAACTGTGAAGCTTGAGGTAAAAATAGCATGGGAGGATTTGCTTGAGGCATTTTAGTTATAGGAGCCATAGGAGATTCAGGAAGTCCAGGTAGGATGATATTATTATTAGTAGATACTGAGAAAGTATAATCAGCAATTCGGGTAGATAACCAATTATTCATGATGATTCTATGATTGGTGATTGCTCCAATATTAACACAGTTTCCAGGATTAAATAAATCCAAATATATACTCTCTAATAAATGTATTGATAATTACAAATTGCTGGTTAATAATTATTAATCATCTTCTTCTGGGGGACGGGTTAAAATATCGAGAAGAATACCAGCACCAAAATCATTTTTATCATCAATACCTTTAATTTGGGTACTGATTTCTTTAGCTTTTTCTAACTTTCCTAGTTTAGCTAATACTAAACCCGAAGCAGCATAAGCATTTAAGAATAATCTGATATTGGGTTCTTCTTTTCGTGGTTTTAGGATTAGTTGCAGTGCTTCCCAGTTATCGGGTAATTTCTCGACTTCTTTAATTTTAGCAATTATTTTTTCTGCTGTTGTCAGTGCTAAACTATAATTATTTTTGTAATAAAAATATCTGTAAGCTGCAACTAAAACATCTGTGTTATCTTCTGTTTTAGCTAATGCTTGCTGCATATATTTTGCAGATTCTTCTGTGTTTTCCCAGGTTTTGGCGGCTAATATTAATAGTTCTTTGACATCATCGGATACGTCAAACCAGGAGAATTTATTTTGGGAAGTTTGCATAATTTTGAAACATGATAAATTGTCTGAATCAGGATGTCCAGGATTTGAGGATTTTTAGGATGTAATTTACCAATTACCAATTTAATTTATAGCATAGACTAGACGTGATTCTGTAAATTTTAGATTATCTCAATATCTATGTTGAAAAATAATAAATAATTAACAAAAGTCATAACAAAAACAAATAATACCATCCTGAAAATCCTCAAATCCTGGAAATCCTGATTCTGACAAATACTTAAATTAGAAAATCATCACCAACCATTAAACACTATCATCCTGAACAACAAGTTTCTATTGAATGAACCACGAAGAGCACGAAGAACACGAAGTAAAGAGAGTTTTAGAGAGATTTTCTGTTAGTGTTCATTATTTATTATCCTGTAAATCCTTAAATCCTGGACATCCTGATATGGCTACGCCACGCTTCGCTATCAGACAGGAGTATGCTACAATCATCACTAGATATCCCCAGCAGCTACCATGAGTCAATGTCTCAATCCTGACTGTCTTTACGAAAATCCCCAGGGTACTAGCTTTTGTCAACGTTGTGGAAATAAAATCATCTTAGATGACCGTTATCTCCCCGTTAAATTTATCGGAGAAGGTGGTTTTGGACGCACTTTTCAAGCTGTAGATGTGAAAAGGTTAAATACTCCCTGTGTCATTAAACAATTTTTACCCCAACAAGCAGGAAGCTCATCTTTACAAAAAGCTACAGAACTATTTCAACAAGAAGCTAAAAGACTCCAAGAGTTAGGAAAACATCCCCAAATTCCTGATTTACTCGCTTTCTTTTCTCAGGATAGTAGATTGTATTTAATACAGGAATTTATTGATGGTCAAAATTTACTGGAAGAGTTAGACACTCAAGGTAAATTCAATGAATCTCAAATTAAAAATATTTTAACAGAATTATTGCCTGTTTTACAATTTATTCACGACAATAAGGTAATTCATCGAGATATTAAACCAGAAAATATTATTAGAAGCAAAAACGGTAAATTATTCCTAATTGATTTTGGTGTTTCTAAAGAAACCAGCAGTAGTATTGTTACTAAAATTGGTACGATTACAGGTACTCCTGGATATGCACCACCGGAACAATTTCGGGGGATGGTTTACCCAAGTAGTGACCTTTATAGTTTAGCTGTTACTTGTGTACGTTTATTGACGGGACTTTTTCAAAAATCTGATGGTTCAGATCAGTTATTTGATACTATAAATATGGAATGGCAATGGCAAAAGTATGTTTCTTTAAGTCAGGAATTAACTGATATTTTAGAAACCATGTTGCAGGATATTCCTAAAAAACGTTATCATTCAGCAACGGAAGTTTTAGCAGCATTAAAAAATCCCATTCCTAGAAAAACCGTTGTTATTCCTAACCCCCAACCTCCGCAAACACAACCAAGTCCTAATAATCCATTTAAACAAATTTTACAACAGTTTATTTCTCCCCCAAATAATCCACCGCAACCAACAATCATTAAACCTCAACCTAGTAATGCTCACACATCATTTACAGAAGATTTAGGTAATGGTGTATTGTTAGAAATGATTGCTATTCGTGGGGGAAGTTTCTTGATGGGTTCACCGGAAAATGAACCAGAAAGATTATCTTCTGAAAGTCCCCAGCATCGGGTAACTATTCAACCATTTTACATGGGCAAGTTTACTGTTACTCAGGCACAATGGGAAAGGGTAGCAGTTTTACCAAAAATTCAACAGGATCTCAATCCCAACCCTTCCCGGTTTTCTGGTAAAAATCGTCCTGTGGAAGCAGTTTCATGGCTTGACGCACAGGAATTTTGTGCTAGACTGAGTAAAGCTACAGGTAAAAAATATCGTCTGCCGAGTGAAGCTGAATGGGAATACGCCTGTAGAGCCGGAACAAACACACCATTTTATTTTGGTGACAACATCACCAATGATTTGGCAAATTACAATGGTAATTATCCCTATAACTCCGGTGCAAAAGGTAAATATCGTCAACAAACCACAGATGTAGGTTCTTTTCCCCCTAACTCTTTTGGTTTGTATGATATGCACGGGAATGTCTGGGAATGGTGTGAAGATGACTGGCATGAAAATTATATAAATGCGCCTGTAAATGGCAGTGCTTGGATTAATCAAAGCAGCAAGTATAACCTGCTGCGTGGTGGTTCTTGGATCAGCAACGCTAGGGACTGTCGTTCTGCGAATCGCGGCAGCGGCGCGCGTGACTTTAGGGACGACACCCTGGGTTTCCGTGTAGTCGTATCTTCCAGGACTCAGTAGCCCTTTGCTCTTTTTCCCTTTTGCGCTCTGCGCTTTTTTCTTTGCCCTTTCCCTTCGCCGTCAGGCGATCAAATTTTTTGCGCTTTTTTGAAGTGGGTTATTTGATTTTGGGCAGAAGCTGAATGGACATAATATAAGTATCATATCTAGGATAATAGATAATTCAGAAATTGTCAAGGGGTTATTTGTCAGAATCAGGATGTCCAGGATTTAAGGATTTATAGGATGTAATTGAATGATGGTTGGTTATAAGCTGGAGATTTTTGGATTTTCTGATTTTTAGAATCCTCATTTAAACAATCTGCGTTTATCTGCGTTTATCTGCGTTCCAAAAATAAAAAACTAATCCATGCTGATTAAGCAGCATAAGTATTGGTAAGAGAAGTCCGGGATCTAATCCAAAACAACACCGCGATAAATTTCTGCTATTGGTAATTCAACCCCAATTGACTCCAGAAAAATAGATGTTTCTAAATTATTGAAATCACTGAATAACCAACCTTGAGATTGTTTACTATATTTTTCTATAAAAATTTCATCTTGTGCAACTAATAAATATTCACAAAAACTGCTAATTGAGCGATACATTCTAAACTTGTCTTTGTGGTCATAATCTGCGGTATAAGGAGATAATACTTCTATAATTAAAGTAGGATTTAAAACTTCATCACTGCGATTTTCATTTAATTGTGGTTCACCTGCAAAAACCATTACATCTGGATATAAACCCCTTCTATATTCAGGTATCCATAAACGTAAATCGCTATTAATTGGCTCAAATTTACTATCACGCAGAAGATATGTAAGATAGGTCAACATATTTCGACCTATACGACTATGGTTGAGTGATCCTCCAGGCATTGGTACAATTTCTCCATCATGATATTCGTTGCGTCCTTCTGCTTTTTCTTCGATAGCGCGATATTCATCTAAACTATAACGACGCTCAACAGTGGTAATCATTATGCTGTCACCAATTACGTAGCAAGTATTATGATTATAGCAGAATTGCGGCTAATTTTCAGAATCAGGATTTACAGGATGTAATTGGATGATGTTTTAATACTTATAAATAATGTTAAAATTAAACTATCAGTAATCATGGAGTAAATGTCATGGTACAAACTAAACATAGATTTGCAAGTTTTGAAGAATATTTATCTTATGATGATGGCACTGATAACTTGTATGAATTGTTTAATGGGGAGTTGATTGAAATGCCACCAGAGTCAGGAATTAATGTGCAGATTGCCAATCGTCTTTTTCTCATTTTTGCATTGTTAATAGGCATTGATAGAGTGCGGGGACATGGTTTGGAATTGGAAGTAAGAGGAGAACCGAGAAACCGTTATCCTGATTTAACTATTATTCGAGAAGAGCATATTCAACAATTAGCAAAACGGAATACTATTCGCCTCTCAATGTCACCACCTTTATTGGTTTTTGAAGTTGTTAGTCCTGGAGAATTACAAAGAGATAGAGATTTTATTGCTAAACGTCTACAGTATCAAGATTGTGGCATTCCTGAATATTGGATTATTGACCCCCAAATCAAAAGTATATTAGTTTTAGAATTAATTAATGAAATTTATCATGAAGTTGGGATTTTTTCTGGTGATGATTTAGTTATTTCTCCACAATTTAATAGTCTCAATTTACAAGCATCACAGATTTTTGATTAAGCATAAATAATTTCAGAATCAGGATGTCCAGGATTTAAGGATTTACAGGATGTGATTGGATGATGTTTTCATAATTATGAATGATGTATGATCAGGTAAGAGGTAAAGAGTGAATAATTACCCATTACCCATTACCCATTACCCATTACCAAATTAAAATGCGTTAAGAATGTAAACCAAGGTGAAGAGAACAATCCAAATGATATCAACGAAGTGCCAGTAAATTTCCGCCATTTCAATGCCGGTATGTTTAGTGGCGGAATAATGATCTCGACGCAAAGAACGCCACAAAACACCTAAAATTAATAACAGTCCCACAAATACGTGCAACCCGTGGAAACCAGTCATTAAATAAAAGCAGTTAGCGAAGACATTGGTGGTTAAACCATAGCCTAAATTCATGTATTCATAAACCTGACCGGCTAGGAATACAGCACCCATAACTGCGGTAATAAAATACCAAAACCGCATCCAACCTACACTATTTCTTTTAATTGCCATATCACCAAAGTGAATGACAAAACTGCTAGAAACAAGAATGATGGTGTTAATTGTGGGGATAAATAATTCTACTTCTGTTCCTTCTGGTGGCCAAACTGCGGTAGTACCTTTAAAAAATAAATAGGTAGCGAAAAATCCACCAAACATCAAAGATTCAGAAACGAGAAAAGTCAACAGTCCCCAAACTCTTAAATCTTGATGTGCTTCGTGTCCACCTTCGTGATGTTCACTGGTTGTAATTGCTGTCATACTATTTTCCTAGTGAATGATGAATAGATGTAGGTTGGGTTAAGCGACAGCGCAACCCAACAAGCCCCCAAAATTTTGGATTTCCTGAATTTCCAAAATCTTAGATTTCCTGAAGTTCCAAAATGTTGGATTTCTTGAATTTCTAAAACGTTCGATTTCCTGAAGTTCTAAAATGTTGGGTTTCCTGAAGTTCTAGAACATTGGGTTTCCTGAAGTTCTAAAATGTTGGGTTGACGTAAGGAAACCCAACCTACATTTAACTTACTGCTTCTGTTACTGATGAAGATTCATCATGGTTATGGCCATAGTCATAGGGTCCATGAGTGACGACAGGTAAAACTTCCCAGTTTTCAATAATTGGAGGTGAACTGGTTGTCCATTCCAAGGTCAAACTTTCCCAAGGATTATCACCTGCAAATTCGCCGTTTTTCCAACTCTTAATGGCGTTGTAAGCGAAGGGAATAACGGAAATACCCAAAATGAATGCGCCAATTGTACAAAGCTGGTTTAAGCTCATAAATTGGGGGTCATACATAGCAACTCGGCGAGGCATTCCTTGTAAACCGAGTTTGTGCATGGGTAAAAATGTTAAATTAGTTCCGATTAAGGTGAGAACAAAATGAACTTTTCCCCAGGTTTCATTCATCATTCTGCCGGTCATTTTGGGAAACCAATGATAGATACCTGCGTAAATACCAAAAACGGAACCACCAAATAAAACGTAGTGGAAATGTGCGACTACATAATAGGTGTCGTGAACGTGAACATCAAAGGGGGCTGTTCCCATTGTTACGCCGCTTAAACCACCCATGACGAACATGGATAATAAACCAATGGCGAATAACATGGCGGTGGTAAACCGGATTTTTCCACCCCATAAAGTTGCCACCCAACCGAAGATTTTCACACCTGTAGGAACGGCAACTATGAGTGTGGAAATGGTGAAGAACATCCGCATCCAACCGGGTGTTCCACTGGTGAACATATGGTGTACCCAAACGAATAAACCAACGACGCAAATAGCAACACTGGAATAGGCGATCGCTCGATAACCAAAAATCGGTTTTCGTGCATGGGTGGGAATTACTTCGGACATGATCCCGAAAATCGGCAGAATCATTAAATAAACCGCCGGGTGGGAATAAAACCAGAATAAATGTTGGTAAATAACGACGTTACCACCTGCATCTGGTTTGAAGAAAGAAGTGCCAAAGTTAATATCAAATAACAGCAAGATTAAACCTGCTGCTAATACTGGGGTAGATAAAAGTGCGAGGATGGAAGTTGCTAAAATTGCCCAACAAAATAAGGGAACTTGATCCCATTTCATGCTAGGAACTTTCATCATCAAAATGGTGATGACAAAGTTAAGTGAACCTAAAATTGAGGAAGTTCCTACTAAAACAATGGCTAAAATCCACATTGTTTGAGCGTTGTTGGCGGTAATTAAACTCAAAGGTGGGTAAGCTGTCCAACCTGACTGAGAACCACCAAAAATAAAACTACCTAATAATAGTAAACCTGCGGGTGGGTTTAACCAAAAGGCGATCGCATTTAATTTGGGAAATGCCATATCTCTAGCACCCACCATTAAGGGTACTAAATAATTACCAAATCCGCCAATTGCACTGGGAACAATCCATAAAAATATCATGATTGTTCCATGATTTGTCATGAAGGCATTATACAGATTTGGATCAAGAAAATCAGAATCTGGTGTGGCTAATTCGGTGCGAAGTGCGATCGCCATCAACCCACCAATCAAATAAAATACAAAGGCTGTCACCAAATATTGAATACCAATTACTTTGTGATCAATATTAAAGGTGAAGTAATCCTTCAATTTCCATGCTTGGGGATGTTTAGCGTGAGACACCATCACAGTTTGTTGTTGACTATCTTCCGGTGGTGTATTTGGTGGAAATTCTATTTGTGTCATTCGATTTGGGATTTTAGATTTTTAGGAGCAAGGAGTCAGGAGTCAGGAGTCAGGATGATTAAGAATAAATCATTAGTTCATTTCTTTCCTATTCCCTATTCCCTATTCCCTTCTTCTACTAATGACTCAACAGTTTCTGCACTTATTCCCATATCATTGATGTAGGGCGCAAGAAAATCAGAAGTTGATAAATTAGCAGGATTTACTGCTACAATTTGAGGTTGTCCTTGCTTTTGTGCTAACTGATTTTCTGTTAACCAGCTATCATAATCTTCTTGGCTGTGAACAATTACCTGTGTTCGCATTGAACCGTGATAACCACCACATAATTCTGCACAAACTACGGGATAAGTACCAGGTTTTGTAGCGACAAATCTGAGTTCTGTGGGTACACCAGGAATAGCATCTTGTTTGAGGCGAAATTGGGGAACCCAGAAAGAATGAATTACATCATCTGCGGATAAATTTAACTGCACATCAGCGCCAACAGGAACGTGTAATTCACCAGCAGAAATACCTGTTTCGGGATAGTTAAATAACCAAGCAAACTGAATCCCTTTGACATCAACTACCAAATCTGCTGGTTTATTTTGAGTTTGGGGACTACCACCAATACCAATATTAGGAGCAGCTAAAGATTGAGAACCATCATTCATACTAGCAGCCATCGCCAGATGGCCATGAGGATGACTACCTGGTTCTAAACCTCCCATTTGGTTATAAATATCTACACTGTAGATACCCAAAGCAATTACAATCACGCTGGGTACTGCTGTCCAAAAGATTTCTAAGGCTAAATTACCTTCTACGGGTGTACCATCACTATTGTCACCTGGACGGCGACGATAGATAAACAAGAAAATCAGAATCGTGCCTTCAACTACCAAAAAAAGAGCGATCGCAATGGTAAACATGATATTAAATAATCCGTCTACCAAAGGTGCTTGTTGCGATGCTTGCACTGGCAATAAATGATGATTTTGTCCAATCCAGATACTGATAGGGGAAACTATCATCCCAGCTAAAAGTGTCCACAACGACACAGGAACTTTTTGCATACTAGCTGTTCTCTATGAGTTATCAGTTATCAGTTATCAATTTGTTTATTGTTCACTGATTTAGTGCATCACATCCTGCTGTTGATATTTACCCATAGCTAAATTATTTCCATAGCTAAGAGGGCTAACAATTTCAGAGGTGTTTTTGATTTTCACTTATTACCGTTCTAGCTTGCACCTAATCAAAAATCGTGAAACTTCCATATTTTTTCATATCTCTCTTTTAAATATAACAAATTATTTTTTCCGCTGATTAAATTGAATTGACCCAGTTACCCGACTTATCAAAAAAGTCGGGTATCTATCTCGGTTTAATAATATTGAGCTAGTTAATCAATAACAATTTTAAATTTATGTTTTTGTTTATTGTGAACTTTTTAACTAATTTAGGTAAGGATTGAGTATTCCCCTCTAGTTACCAGGCGTGGTTGATCTACGGAGTTAAAAATATCTCCTTGTAATTTACTGTCTTGAGCTAATTCCCCACATTCTTAAGCATCTAATGTGGCATGGGAATAACAGTTTTTGGGACAAATCCGAGAACAAGCTTCACAACCAATACAATTTTCTGGATGAGAAACTGTCATGACTTTGCGTTCAATTTCTTCATCATCTTCATCTTCTACAAATTCACCTTCTTCATTCAATGCCATTAAGCCTAAAACATTGTGACCACATACTTTAATACATCTGCCACAACCGATACATTTATCCTTGTCAATCTCTTGAGCAAATTTAGGTGTCCAAGTCCCACCGCCAAATCTTACTCCTGTTAAAGTTGCCATGACTTTATCCTCAGCAATTTTGCTTACAAATTAGTTGGTGATTTACTCTTAATAGTAGCCTAATAATTTTTGATTTTGATGATAAAACTTAACTTTTTTATCAAGTTTTGCTGACTTGCTAAAGTATCTCAATTTAATTTAGATACTTCAAGATTTTAAATGCAAGTTTTTATTAATAAATTTCCTAATAAAGCCTTACATATAAAGGCTAAGATTACAAAGTTATATATATAAGCAAGAATTGATGGCTTGATATTCTTTCCCAAAAATACAATTATTCATCAGCTTCAACAAGGTATGAATAAAGTATTTACAGATACTAAATATTAGTCATTGATCCCTTGTGCAAATATCTATACAAATTCTGATATAACAAAAGTTATATTTTGGACTGATGGAAAAACAAGATACTGGAGTTTTTGCATAAAATTGTTATTTCAATTTTAACCAAATAAAAACAATTTTTACTTTTATATATGTTCTTCTAAAACAGTCTATAGAAGGAATTTTAATGAAAGCCAAACATAAGTCTTAAAAATACACCCTAAGCTCATTATGAACAAACTTAGCGAAATCTTTATGAAATGTATAGTTAATGAAGAACCAATAAAGCCTTAGTTTAAAGCTCTAAAAGAGGTATCAGTGAAAAGTGAACAGTGAACAGTTAATAGCCATAACTGAATAACTGATAACTGTTAACTGATAAGTGAGGCGAGAAAAACTTTTCTTGTCATGGAGATAATTTGGTAGCAAGTTATGAATCAAGAGGAGACATCGAGGGGCAACTTGAGCCAAACATCTCAGCAATTAGAGTAGGAAGAAGCCTTATGCCTTATACAATTCCTAATCAAAATTGCGGTAGATGTGATAAATGCCGCCCCCAATGTCCTACGGGTGCAATCAAAATCGAAAATAATGAATATTGGATTGATCCTTGTCTTTGTAACAATTGTGAGGGCTATTATCCAGAACCACAATGTGTAATTGCTTGTCCAACAAAGTCTCCAATACCCTGGCAAGCAAAAAAAGGCAGATGCAAAGTTGAAGCGCGAGAACCTACCAGTTCTGATTTATTTTCTAATGGCAAAAATCACCCTTTTGCTTCAGCAATAGTTATCTGGGAAGCTTGCAACTTACTAGCACAACGGAAATCATTACACTGGCAAACAGATGCAGAAGGCAATTTACATTATAGCCGACAAGTTAATCAAGGTCGGGGGGCAATTTCGTTTCACATTCAGGACTCATTTCAAGTTAGCAACCAGGCAAAAAATCTACAACCAATTGAAAGTCTTGATATTCGAGCCGCTTGTATTCATCTGATTTTTGCTGCCCATGCTACAGCCTTAGAACAACCGTGGGAACAAGAATTTGTGATTGATGAACGTCAGATTGAAAAATACTTGGGGTTAGAAAAACGCAAAGACCTGAACAAAACCGCCAAGTTATGTTTAATCAAGAACATCGTTCAGCAAGCTTGCTCACTCATAGTTTCCATTGACTGGCAGCAACGGGGTAAAGTTCCCGGATTTTCTGTGCAAAAAAGTCCTTTGTGGCATTTAACAGATATTAAACACCACTTTCAGGAAGATAAGGAAGGGTGTAAATATCTAATTGGCTTGACATTTAAAGTCAAAGCCGGTATTTGGACACAGCATTTCTTAAATAAACAAGGCTGTAAAGAGCGGACAGGATTCTATCAATATGGTAGTCTACCGAAAACACTGTTAACTACAGTTATGAGTCTTTGGCAGCAACATGAAGGCGCAGTCAGACTGATGTTATGGTTACTTTTTAAAACCAAAATGGGTAGAGAACAACGCATCACCGTTCCTACTTTACTGCGTGTTGCTTATGGTGAGGAAAAAATTAACATGGCTTCCAGATTACGGGATGAACGTAAACGTTTATTGCGAACATTTGAAAATGATTTGGAAGTTCTCAATCATTATGGAGTCAAGGCAATTTTTGACCCTGTTACCTACCCAACAGAAATCCAACCTTTATGGGCTAAATTAGTTGATATTCCCGAAGATCCAGATGAGGCTTTGGAATTTTGGATTAATGACGGTGGTGGTGATCATCGACTCACAGATAGCGGACCCCGTGGTAAATGGAATATGCTGATGAATGCCCGGATTTTATCTTTTGAACTGCCTCCAGAATGGGAACAGTTAAGTTCAGAAGCAGAGAAAAAAAAGCGGCGTACTGTGAAGAGTAAAAGAATTCTCAAAACCACTGATGATTTATTAGCTGAACAGGTTTTACAAGCCCGCAAAGGTATCAACATTTCCCAAAGGGAATTAGCAAAGCTGACAGGTAAAAGTCAAAGTTGGATTCGTGATGTAGAAAATGGTCGTCTTAAACCTAAACCAGAAGATCAAGCATTATTAAGGAGGGTTCTAAATATTCTTTAATCCTCTCGTTCCCAGTCTCCGGCTGGGAATGCCATTAACAGGCTCTGCCTAGAAATGTCTGAATCAGGATTTGCAGGATTTGAGGATTTAGAGGATTATTTATTGATAATTTACTGTGTTTGAATAAATTAGCAGTAATTACAGTAAGCTACACTAACGCATTTCATTTTACCAAGCAACTAAAAATCAATCGCTCTCCATTGGGTATTTAATAAGCAAATCTTATAATACCTTTCAAATAGTTTAAAAATTTATAATTGCCAGAATTTTCCCTTTATATTTCCTTAATAATTAGTTGAGAATTATTTCTATTTATCAACGAGGTTGCAATACTTTCAGCGATATGCTATGATTTATGAGAATTTGTAATTTCGATTATTGTGCCTATTTATAAAATTGAGTTGAAGGTATAACTTTGAAAGCCTTTATATATAAACACTTCAGAAATTGCAAACAAGAAATAATACAAAACTTAATAAATTAATCAAGGATTTCTGAAACAAATTTTGCCAAAATCCGATGCTTTTATTTGAGGGTTAGAGATTGAGGTATTGACAAATAAGAGATTTTATGGTAATTAAGCGGCGTTAGTAGCATGAATAGATGGGAAGTAACAATATTACTTATGCGGTATTTTCAGTGAATGAGAAAGGCGTTAGCTTTAGCTTACCGAAGGTATCACTTTTATGAAGTCAATGTGGCTAGAGACTAGAGTGCGATCGCTGATTTAGCATCTTTAATTGTCAGGATTTAGCAATGCCAAACCCCTACCACAAATAATCATTATTCTTCCCAAAACTTCTTAGTTAACAAAGCATCTACATCACTGGGAAATGGACAAACATCAGAAAAATAAACATCAGGATAACCATTACTGACATTTTCCAAAGCCATTTCATAGCTTTTAGCAAGAATTTCTCAAACAAAACCTTTCAAACTTGGTGAGTCTTCTAACTCAATTTGTAACCGTTGACGAAAATTTCTATAGCGCAGCGTGGCGTTAGCCATATTTCAAATTCCCAACCTCGATAACAGTCTGACATTGCTACATAACACCGCTTTAACAAATGTTCCAATAAACGCACCAAAAACTCCTGATTCGGACACACCTGTGCTTTAGAAAAGGGATGAAGGCTAAAAGCAGGCTTGATCCTGGCATGACATTTTGTGTTATAGGTGCTTAAAGTTACACCGTCAATAAATTCGGTAGTTTTACAATTTACGCCAACTCAGTTAGTATATAAAATTAATTGGATATAAAACAAATGCTGAGGCGTAGTTTTACATCTGGAAACTAACGCTTACTTTGAACAAGTTTTTGTTCCTAGTTCCTTCGGACAAGAGAAGATGAATATACTAGAAACAATTGATACTCCTATCGGAAGTTATGCTCCAGATTTTGAGTTGCCAGGAATAGATAGCCGTGTACACCATCTCAGTCGTTATCTAGAGAATTTACGCTCAGTATGTGTAATTGCGATGTGTAATCACTGCTCTTATGTAGATTTATATTTAGACAGGCTGAAAAAGATTCAAGCAGAATTCTCCCCTAGCAGCTTTACATTAATTGGACTAAACGCTGGTGATATTAATCTTGGGAAAGACCTAAACACTGGGTCAACCTTTGACGATATGAAAGTATTTGCCCAGCGCCATGAATTAAACTTTCCCTACCTATGGGACTCAACACAAGATGTAACTCGTAGCTTTGGTGCAACTGCCACACCAACGGCTTTTTTAATCGATAATCAAGGGATATTGCGTTATAAAGGTCAAATTGACGATCACCCCCAAAATCCATTAGCAGCAGGGGTGGATTATTTAACCAATGCGATCACCTGTTTATTTCAAGATCAAAAAATTCAGCCAGCACAAACACAACAGGTTGGGACACCATTAGTATGGCGAAAATAAACTGGAACTAGACACAGATTGTCACTGTACTGTTATCTTAAATTGGAGGCAATTGCAACTTATTTGATAAAGCGTAACTTCATGGGAACGAATTACCGACGGGTTTTACTTAAACTGAGCGGTGAAGCCTTGATGGGCAACATGGGCTATGGCATTGATCCAGAAGTAGTCAAGGGAATAGCCGAAGAGTTGGGAGAGGTGGTAGCCACAGGCGTTCAAGTCGCTATCGTAGTTGGTGGCGGCAACATTTTTCGAGGCGTTAAAGCAGCATCCTCCGGTATGGACAGAGCAACCGCTGACTACATAGGGATGATTGCCACGGTAATGAATGCCATGACGCTACAAGACTCGCTAGAAAGAATAGGGATACAGACACGGGTACAAACGGCGATCGCTATGCAAGAATTAGCAGAACCTTATATTCGTCGTCGCGCCATCCGTCATTTAGAAAAAGGGCGAGTGGTTATTTTTGGTGCTGGTTCGGGAAATCCCTTCTTTACGACAGATACTACTGCGGCCTTAAGAGCAGCAGAAATAGAAGCGGAAGTGATTTTTAAAGCTACCAAAGTAGATGGTATCTACGACGCAGATCCCGAAATTCATCCTGATGCCAAACGTTACAAAACCCTCACTTACACCCACGTTTTGGCTCAAGATTTGCGAGTCATGGATAGTACCGCAATTGCCTTATGTAAAGAAAATAATATTCCCATTCTCGTATTTGACTTAACGGTGCGTGGAAATATCCACCGCGCAGTCATGGGAGAATCTATTGGCACCCTTGTGGGAGGTTCTTGTGAAATTAGCTGAAGCTGAAAGTACGATGCAAAAAACCGTTGAGGCCACTCAACGAGCATTTAACACCATTCGCACTGGTCGCGCCAATGCGAGTTTATTAGATAAGGTACAGGTCGAATATTACGGGACACCAACATCCCTAAAATCTCTGGCAAACATTACCACACCTGATGCCTCGACAATCCTGATTCAGCCTTATGACAAGAGCAGCTTGAATATAGTTGAAAAGGCAATTTCTCTGTCAGATATAGGTATAACTCCCAGTAACGATGGTTCTGTGATTCGTTTGAACATACCACCTTTAACGAGCGATCGCCGCAAAGAATTTGTCAAACTAGCTGCTAAGTATGCCGAAGAAGGCAGAGTTGGCATTCGCAATATCCGCCGTGATGCCCTCGACTCAATTCGCAAACAAGAAAAATCTGCGGAAATTTCCGAAGATGAATCACGAGATCAACAAGATAAACTCCAAAAACTAACCAACAAATACACAGCAAAAATCGACGAATTGCTGGCAGACAAAGAAAAAGACAT
This sequence comes from Nostocales cyanobacterium, assembly GCA_004293145.1. Classification (GTDB taxonomy): domain Bacteria; phylum Cyanobacteriota; class Cyanobacteriia; order Cyanobacteriales; family Nostocaceae; genus RDYJ01. Next base: position 30,444 of record RDYJ01000026.1, read on the forward strand.
CTCAACCGTCTAAGTTGGGGACTGGTGAGCCAATTTTGGATTTTGGATTTTGGATTTTGGATTTTGGATTTTGGATTTTGGATTTTTGTGTCACCCACTCCAATCTAATATCTAAAATCTAAAATTTTCTTACCCATTACCCATTACCCATTACCCATTACCTATTCCCCATTCCCTTAATTCTATCTACGACTGCATCATCGTTGGTGCTGGTCCTGCGGGTGGAACAGCAGCATATCACTTAGCCAAACGGGGACGCTCAGTATTAGTTTTAGAGAAAGTATCCCTACCCAGATATAAACCTTGTGGTGGTGGTGTGTCACCCGTGATCGCTCAATGGTTTGATTTTGACTTTAGCCCCGCCATCTCTGTCAAAGTAGACACTTCGCGCTTCACGTGGTGATATCAACGCCTTAAAACAATACAGCAACGCCATTAACGAATAGTATTGGTTCAGAAATGGCTTGGGCGCAAAAATTAGCCGGAGCATTTTATCACTTCCCTGGTATTGGTTACAAAGTCGGTGTTAAACGTCCCTGCGGCGCTCAAATCATGGGTAAAATTCTCTGTGGTGAATTGCAATATGGCGAGATAGCAGGCCGCGCCCTGAAGCGTTTAATCCCTGGATTTGGCGGTTAATTAGGCTTAGAACCCCCACTTCTTAGAGAAGTCGGGGATCTCGTTGTTCATAACTCATGTCAAGAAAACAAGCAGAATCACACCTGTTACCAAAACACACAGAACCCCAGCTAACCCTGCTAGGGGTTTTTTGTTTTTACCTGTAACCCATTCTGAGACTTGACCTGTGTAGGTAATGAGTTCGGCTGTATCTATGGTAGCGATCGCCCATACCCAACCCGCATGAAGTCCCCAAGCTATCCCTAAATTATTACCATCAGCCAACCTGGCCACTACTAAAACCATTCCCATCAGCCATAAACCCGGTAGTTGCGGTATAGTTTCTGTTTGTTCCCAAACCAAATGCAGCAAAGCAAAAATCAAGCTAGAAATAATTGCTGCTAACCAGATCGGGTAATCTTTCTCCAGTGTTGTGAATAAAAAACCCCGAAAAACTAATTCTTCTATTCCACCTACAAATAAAGCCACCAAGGAAATTGGTAGCAAAATTCCTGGGATTAATTTGATATTTGATTTTTCTAAATAGCACCAACCTAGCCAAAATTGACAGGAAAATACTACCGCTAGTCCCAAGATACCTAAACCCAAACCCAGCAGTAAAGAACCCAAAATCGAAAGGTTCCCTACCAAACCATAATCAGCAAAAGATCCCAGTCCTAACCAATTAAACCCCCACATAATTAGAGGCGCTAATAAATAGAGAGATACCAATAAAGGTATTTTTTGCTCTGGTTGTAAAGGTTTGTTAATTTGCCAATTCAGTATGAAGGCGGTTATTGCTGCTAATGGCAACCAACATCCTACCCAAACAACAAAAAAAGCCATGACAACTAACATTACTGGCGCATTTTTTAGTAACGCCAGTAATGTATTGACTGATGGCTCTATTAGTGATAAGAAAACAGACAAAAAAATCACGATAGACTTCTGACCATAATAGAGTTTTTGCTTATTCTTCAAAACTCTACTAGAATTTGTGACTCATGCAAAATGTCAAATCGTATTTTGTTGTTTAAATAAATTCTGAGACTACAAATGCTATTCAATTTGTAGCCGTAGGGACAAGTGAGCAAAAATTCACCTACAACTTATCCCTACTATTGGAGAAATTTACTCCTCGTCTTCATTTTCCAAATCCGCATCGTCGGATTCTACATCTAACTGGGTTAATTTTTTATCACTTTCACCAAGCTGAATCAAGTGAATGTGCTTGTAACCCAAGCGAATTTCAAACTCATCACCGGGTTTTAAACCCATTGCTTTAGTGTAGGTAGCACCAATGACAATTTGACGATTTTGATGAACACTCACCCGATATGTCGGTTCGCGGCCACGACCATCTTTAGGTGATTCTGGACTGAGGGGAATACCTCTAGCTGACAGCAGAGCATCATAAAAATCGGTGAGATTGACACGCACCTGGTTATTCTTAGTAACGGTGTAATAGCCGCACTGCTTTGCTCGTTCTCGACGGGGTAAATTAGAAAGCTCTTTTACTTTAGCTAGTAGTGCTTTTCCAGTTAATGGGGCGGTTGCAGTTTCAGTCATTATGTTCAAAATTTCCTTAATCTCTCTAAACAGATGATCAATGTAGCCCAATCTTTACATTTGGCTTTTTAGGCGATGTACAGAGCTACTAAAGACTTGAGGGTGAGGTGTGAATTCCTGCTGATATGATCAGCCCAAGTACCTCTATATATGGTTATCCACATTGAAACTAGAGGTCATGGTGGTGATAGACATTTATTCCGGTGATTTTACGGCATTTTTAACCATCATTTCGCCATGAGAAAGAAAAATATTTTATCTTTTGGCGTTACTGTAGTGGTGTAATTTTAAGCCACCTTTGCAAATCAGGTTAGTTCTACTCCAAAAAAGTCGTAGATACAATAAATTGCAGGTTTTTTCACTTTTAGTGCTTGCCTTTCTTGCTGCTGAGTTGTAAGTTTGTACCCACTCGTCATCTCAAGCTTAGGAAAGCATAGTATTTGCTTATGGTCTTCCAGACATACACCCTTTTGTCTAGCAGATAGAGACACGAATTTTCTTGTCTCTAAATTACGAATAAACAAAGCAGTAGCAGCAGCACTTAAAGGGCGGTTGGCACTGGTTTTGTGTTTTCGTAATTTTCTCTTAAATACTATCATGGACTAATAATAGCAAAATATTTGTTTAATTTAAAATTCAACTTACAAATTAATTTTTTTTCACATCACTGGAGTTGGGTAGGGAAAAAGCGGTGTAGATTTTCCTCTGGCTTTATGCTCTCATGAGTATAGAGTCAAGGCTTTTATAAAAATTTATATAATTTAGGCGAGTAGTTGTGAGTGAGTGACTTAAATCCAGATTTTCTTGATGGAGATGAGACAAAAAGTATCTGGGATTTTTCGCTCTGTTTATTAGCATCAGGGCAAATCTCTCAGATTATTCTCTACGTCTGTCTAGGGGAAGAATCAATTTACCACATCTATCCCCTGCTTGATAGTCATAACCAGATAATTTTCTTCCGCTTTAACACTTCTATATATTTAAAAAATTTCTACTTCGCTATTGCTTGAAGACTTTTTACAAATAGGACTTGACTAATGAAGTGTAAAGTGTAGAGGATAAAGTAGTTAACCGTAGATCCCGCCCTTTTCTGACGGAAAAAGAAAAAAGATATTTTCAAAATTAATCTTCCATGTCTGGAGGGGTGGAAAATTCCTGACTTCAGCTTTTAGCCTTGAGTTGACTTGAAGATGTAATGATCGCCTCAGCTGCATTTAGTCAGGTAGGAACATATCGAGGTTAAACACCTCCACCTTGTATTCTCTCTCCAACAGGTACATTAAAAGCAAAGGGATGATTACTGTTTGTTGTTGTCTTGCTGTCAGAAGATAAATTTCACCAACGGCACTTCTACAACTAAAATTTTAATGGTTATCCTGAAGTTGGAATCATTAGTGCCTTCAGCGTCAGCTTATTAGCCACTGAAGTTACATCAAGGGCTAATTTTTCACAATAAAGAGCCTGTACTCATGATTTTTGCAGTAGGTAAGGCAATTTTAAGAATTTGGTTGGTAATATATGGAAGTTATTTTTAAGATTATTCGTCAGCAACAAAACTCCACGCCCGTTGTCCAAACTTATCCTTTACAGGTAGAACCAGGGAAGACAATCCTCGATTGCCTAAATCGGATCAAGTGGGAACAAGATGGAACTTTAGCATTTCGCAAAAATTGCCGCAATACCATTTGTGGCAGCTGTGCTATGGGAATCAATGGACGTTCAGCTTTAGCCTGTAAGGAAAATGTGGGTAGTGAACTGGCTAGAGTTCAACAAATTTCATCACTAAAAAACCATGATCATCCCATTCACGAAATTACAATCACTCCTTTGGGTAATATGCCCGTGATTAAAGATTTGGTGGTGGATATGAGCAGTTTTTGGAATAATTTAGAAGCAGTTGCACCTTATGTAAGTACAGCAGCACGACAAGTACCAGAAAAAGAATTTTTGCAAACACCACAAGAGCGATCGCTTTTGGATCAAACTGGTAACTGTATTATGTGCGGTGCTTGTTATTCAGAATGCAACGCCCGCGAAGTTAATCCAGAATTTGTTGGACCCCACGCTCTGGCCAAAGCATATCGCATGGTAGCAGATTCCCGCGATAGTAGCACCGAAAATCGCTTAGAAAAGTACAATGAAGGAACTAAAGGAGTGTGGGGTTGTACTCGCTGTTTTTACTGCGACTCAGTTTGTCCAATGGAAGTTGCACCATTAGAACAAATCACCAAAATTAAACAGGAAATCCTTGATCGCAAACAAGCCAGTGATAGCCGTTCAATTCGTCACCGCAAAGTATTGATTGAGTTAGTTAAAGCAGGTGGTTGGATAGATGAACGTCAATTTGGTATCCAGGTGGTTGGTAACTATTTCCGTGATTTAAAAGGATTACTTAGTCTTGCCCCTCTGGGTTTACGGATGCTTGTCCGGGGTAAATTTCCCCTTTCCTTTGAACCCTCAGAAGGCACGGAACAAGTGCGATCGCTCATTGAATCTGTACAAAAAACCGAATCATAGGGACTGGGGACTCGGTAGTAATTTATATAATTATGAATTACCTTGGTTGTGAACGAATATTCAACTTTTGACCAAACCGGTCATAAAGTAAAATATCCCATTGCCCATTATTGTTAAACTCAAATGCAATCCGACCACCATCAGCACTAATTGTCGGATTGCGAGTTTCCGATTGCAGATTAGCAGTTAAATTTCGTGATTGGCGTGTTTCTCGGTCATAGAGAAAAATACTTGATCGTCCCTGACGACTGGCAGTAAAGACAATATAACGACCATCTTTAGTGACAGAAGGATGAGAAGCAATAGTATCAAAGGAATTTAAACCCGGTAAATCCACCAAATTCCGCGTCACCGTATCAAACATATATATATCTTGACTACCCCGACGGTCAGTAGCAAAAACAAGGTATCTTCCTGAAATTTGCGGATTTAATTCTGAAGCCAGACTGTTTAGACCCCGCCCCCCCGAATCAAACGGGTAACTTAATATACGCGGATAACCAAAACACCCAGTTAACAAAGTTGAGCTTAAAAATAAAATAATGGGTAATTTATAATTAGTCATTAGTCATTAGTCATTAGTCATTAGTCATTAGTCATTAGTCATTAGTCATTAGTCATTAGTCATTAGTCATTAGTCATTAGTCATTAGT
>RDYJ01000196.1 GCA_004293145.1 Nostocales cyanobacterium
AGGAGTCAGGAGTCAGGAGTCAGGAGTCAGGAGTCAGGAGTCAGGAGTCAGGAGTCAGGAGTCAGGAGTCAGGAGTCAGGAGTCAGGAGTCAGGAGTCAAAAGTTAATATTCTCCCCCTGCTTCCCCTGCTTCCCCAGTCCCCAGTAAAGAGTCCCCAGTCCCCAGTAAAGAGCCCCCAGTTATGTTCAAAACCAAGAAAAAAACCAAGGGTGGAAAAAAGAAGCAGAAAGCAGCAGATAAGCCAGCTTTAAGCCTCAAAGAAGAGTTAGCCCAAAAGCGGAAAGCTACCCAAGCACGGAAAGAACTTACTGGTTTGGTTAGCAAACTGATAGGAGGTGGACTATTCCTGGGAATGCTGCTTTTTTTTGTAGGTGGAATTAAATTAGCAGCACCTGGGGCATTAGGTATCATAGTCCTCACCCTTTCCTACAAATACCCACGCCCTGCTTTATTTGCCTTCGTGATCTACTTACCTTTTGCGGGTACAGTTATTTACATATTGGGTAATAGTCCCATCCTGCAATTAGCGAAAGATGCTTTTTTTGTCCCATTTGCGATCGCCGTCTGGCAAACTTGCAAACAGCAAAAACAACCCTTCCTGATTCCTCAAACCGTCAAAACTCCATTTTTGATTCTTTTTAGCTGTTGTATGCTCACACTGCTGTTTATCAATGGTGGACAGCAGTTAAACCCCCGTCCTGGGGAAGTACCCATCGGATTAGGAATTTTGGGATTAAAAGTATTGATAGGCTATCTACCGCTGATTACTTGTGTCTACTATTTAATTCGCACTCAGCAGGATTTTTGGTGGTTATCACGGCTTCAGATTCTTCTGATCATCGTCTGTTGTGTTTTGGGAATGATCCAATATTTCCTACTGACAAAAGGAGTATGTAAAGGTACTGTGGGGGTTGAGGGAGATTTATTATTTAAAGCCTCACTTGATTCTCGTTGCTTTGTTGGAGGAGCATTATTGTATACCCCAGAACAAGGGGTAATTCGCTTACCAGGCACTTTTGTTGCCCCTTGGCAGTGGGCATGGTTTTTGATTTCCTGCACTTTTTTCACCTTTGCCACCATTTTTAGCGACAAATCTATTATTTGGCGATTAATAGGTTTGGTTGCTTTAGTCTTAGTCTTTGTTAATGCCGTTGTCTGTGGACAGAGAATTTCCCTAGCTTTAGTACCAACGTGCTTTGTGCTGTTGCTATTATTGACCGGCCAATTGGCCAACCTGAAAAAGTTTATCCCTCTGGGAGGAGCTTTAGCTGTAATTTTAGTAATTGCACTGGCAGCTAACCCCACGCTTGTACAAGACAGGATAGACAGTTTTATGAGTCGATGGAATGCCTCACCCCCACAACAGTTTATTGTTGATCAATTTGAGGAAAACTGGAAGGCTGTTGATACTCCTATCGGTAGCGGTTTAGGTAGAGCTACTAACTCTGCTCGGATTTTAGGTTCAACCAAGTTAGTGGAAACTTACTATCCCAAGGTGCTATATGAAGTGGGAATTACTGGGGTACTGGCTTTTTTACTTTTTGTTACCAGTCTAACAATTGCTGGTTTTAAGACATATCGTACAATCAAAAACCCTAACCTACGGACGTATGGTGCTAGTATGTGGGTCTTTGTACTATTTATTAGTTATAATACTTATTACTACCCTCTGGATGTCGATCCCGTGGCTGTTTATTATTGGTTTTGTGCAGGAATAGTTTTTAAATTACCAGTGCTGGATCAACAAGAAATTCCAGAAGAGCCAACAGTCAATACTAAAGGTAACAAAAAACGTCTCCATAAAAAATAATCTGTATCTAAAATATCTGAAAATCTAGGAAAACAAACAGAGGGAAGTGCTGTATGATGTCCCAACAGCCTGCAATCACCAATTATCGTTGATTCATATCATGTCCAATTTGTATAGTGGGTAAGTTCTAAACTCTATACAACAGCCGCCGGGTTATACTGAAGTAAACTCAGCTTAATTAATTACAATCTTAACCATCACAGCTATGAATAATTATCCATTAATTTCCGTAGTTATCCCCACTTACAGAAGAGAAAAATTGCTCCGAGATAGTATTGTTGATGTTTTAAAGCAAGATTATCCCCATTTTGAAGTTTTGGTAGTAGACCAAACCCAAACCCACGAACCAGAAACACAAGCTTTTCTGGAAGATATGGCAGCCACAGGTAAAATTAAGCTGTTTATCTTAGATTGGGCCAGTTTACCAGGGGCGCGAAACTATGCTGTGCGAAGATCATCGGGAGAAATAATTTTATTTATTGATGATGATGTACAGTTAACACCTGGTTTTTTAGCAGCCCATGCCAAGAATTATGTGGAAAACCCAGAAATAGGTGCGGTGGCAGGTCGCGTATTTGACAGAATGAAATTAGGTGATTCTGGGGGTGAATTGGAAATTGAATATTTACCCCCGGAAGCAATGGATCCTGGGATCGCTTGGTATCATATTGATTTAGTGCATACTACCAAGCCTCAGCAAGTGTTAACAGCTAGAGGTTGTAATATGTCTTTCCGTCGAGAAGTTTTTACTAAGTACGGAATTAAGTTTGATGAGAGGTTTCGGGGTAGTGCAGTGCGGGAAGAATCAGATTTTTGTTTACGGTTTCGGCAGAGTGGGTATAAAATTTGGTATGACCCGGAAGCTTATTTAGTGCATTTAGGGGAAGAAACTGGGGGTTGTCATGATATTAGTATGCGATCACTCCAATATCAACTTACCTTCTATCACAATCATTTTTTACTAGGTTTAAAAAACCTCACATTTACCCAAGCTTTACGACTTTACGGACGTTTATTTGACTGTCACGTTCTCGGAAACCCCCCTTGTTATAAAAGTGGTTCTCCTATTAAAGTTGCAAGTCGCGGTATTTTTTATGTTTTAGGTTTTCTCAAAGCTGTGGGTACTATGATTCAATCAGCATGGAATGATGGACAAATTTACAGTCGTTTAGATGAACAGGTTTAAGGTTGGGAACGCAGATGCACGCAGATGAACACAGATGAATTAAATAATTTTTTTGTTTGTGTTTATCTATTTTGGGGGGTTAAAATTTGTCACTTTATCTTCAAAACATACCATGAGAATTTTAGTTGCTAGTCATACCTATATAGTAGACCTGAACTGTGAAAAATTACGGGCTTTAGCCAAGCTAGAACCAGGAATTGAAGTCACTGTTGTCGTTCCGAAAAAATGGCAACCAGGAGGAGTACAAAATAGAATTATTGAAACGGAATATCGTGATGAAGGCGCATTTAAAATCGTGCCCATATCTAATTTTAGCCAAAATCATCAAGGACTGCTCACCTTTGGGGCTGACTTAATCAGTTTATTCCAAAAATTTCGTCCCCAAATTATTCATGTTGAACAAGGTTCTAGGGGTTTGGCTTATACACAAATGATTCTTTTAAATCAGTTATTAGGACTGCAAGCCAAAAATGTATTTTTCACTTGGTGGAATTTACCTTATGAATTAAAATTACCATTTGCTTTATTAGAAAAGTATAACCTAAATCATAGTCATGGGATTATTTCTGGTAATCAAGATGGGGCAGATATTTTACGTCAACGCGGATATCAAGGTGCAATTAAAGTTCTCCCCCAGTTAGGTGTGGATGAAACTCTGTTTACCCCTCAACCACAACCAGAATTAGCTGCAAAGTTAGGACTGGCTGAAGATGATTTTGTCGTCGGTTTTGTTGGTAGATTTGTTCCAGAAAAGGGTTTGTTAACACTATTACAAGCCTTGGTAAATATCCAAGATAAATCTTGGAAATTGCTACTATTAGGTAGAGGTGAATTACATGAAGAAATATTAAAAATAGCAAGAGAAAACAACCTTCAAGACCAACTCATCATAGTAGAAAGTGTCCCTCATGATCAAGTAGCCCGTTATATCAATTTAATGAATACATTGGTGCTGCCTTCAGAAACAACTTATAAATTTAAAACCCTCACCGCTGGAGGTTGGAAAGAACAATTTGGTCATGTTTTAATCGAAGCAATGGCTTGTAAAGTGCCTGTGATTGGTTCTGATTCTGGTGAAATTCCTCATGTTATTGGTGACGCTGGTTTAATTTTCCCTGAAGGTGATAATCAGGCTTTAGCTAATTGCTTATTGCAGTTAATAGAAAAACCAGATTTAGCTGCTAATTTAGGAGAAAAAGGTTATCAAAAAGCAATGGTGAAATATACAAATAAGGCTGTAGCTAAACAACAATTAGAATTTTATCAAGAATTAATGTAAGGAGTTATCTCGTTCCCAGTTTCTAACTGGGAATGCTATCACAGAGTCTCTGACTCTGATATAACTAAAGGCAGAGCCTTTAAAAATTCATTCCCATACAGAGTATGGGAAAGAGTAAATTAATAACTAACAATTAATCATGAAAATATTACAAATTGTCCCCTCTATTTCTCTCATCTATGGTGGTCCTAGTCAAATGGTTTTAGGACTAGCACCAGCATTAGCAAAAACAGGTGCAGAAGTTACTATTTTGACTACTGATAGTAATGGTGATAATGGTCAAAAATCACTGGATGTACCTTTAAATATTCCCATCCAACAAGATGGTTATCAAATCCTTTATTTTCGCTGTGCGCCATTTCGCAGATATAAATTTTCTATTGATTTATTAGAATGGTTAAAAACTAACGCTAAAAATTTTGATATTGCCCATATTCATGCTTTATTTTCTCCTATCAGTAGTGCAGCAGCTATTGTTTGTCGTCAGCAAAAGTTACCTTATATTTTACGTCCTTTGGGAACGCTTGATCCTGCTGATTTAAGGAAGAAAAAACAATTAAAGCAGCTTTATGTTGCCCTTTTAGAACGTCGCAATATAGAAAATGCAGCCGCAATTCATTTTACTAGTGAACAAGAGGCCAAAATATCATCAAGATTTGGAGTAAATACAAACGATTTAGTGATTCCTTTGGGTGTTATTCCGCCAAATAATAATCTTGAAGATGCGAGAACTAAGTTGAGTATTCCCAGGGACAAAACTGTGATTTTATTTATGTCTCGTATTGATCCGAAAAAGGGTTTAGAATTATTAATTCCTGCACTAGAAAAAGTATTAACCGCAGGTTTTAATTTTCATTTTATCTTAGCGGGTACAAATCCCCAAGACCCAATATATGAGCAAAAAATTAAATCTAGAATTGAAAATTCACAGTTAAAATCACGGACTACTATCACTGGCTTTGTGACTGGTGAAGCTAAAATAGGTTTATTACAAACTGCTGATTTATTTGTTTTACCTTCTTACTATGAAAATTTTGGTATTGCTGTTGCAGAAGCGATGGTAGCAGGAGTACCAGTAATTATTTCTGATCAAGTGCATATTTATCAACAGGTGCTAGATAGTGAGTCTGGTTGGGTGGGGACAACTGATGTAGAATCAATGGTGAAGTTATTAACATCAGCTTTATCAAATCCCCAAGAATGTCAAAGACGGGGACTAAATGCCCAAAAATACGCTTTACAGAATTTTAGCTGGGATGCGATCGCACAACAAGTAATTCAAGCATATCAAGAAATTATCAATACTCCTTAACCAGCATGCTCACCAATTATTTTTTTATATTGCCATTTAATCAAGTTCATCCCTGGTATTTCAATTGCCCATGTTAACAAACTAGCAACCACCACCGCTAATGATGCTTTAATTAATATTCCTATCTCTGGTGGTAAACTAGCAAATGTAGATTTTAGCAACCAACCTACTTGAAGATGAGTCAAATAAAGAGTATAGGAAATACTGCCTAAAAATAATAAAGGTTTTACAGCTAAAATCTCTAATTTACCCATCATTCCTAAATATATCAGCAGCAAGAATCCTATAAATAGTATACTACTATACCGTTCAGCATCGGAACTATAATCAAACACTTTTGCGACCACACATAAGGCAATTATTCCCCATCTATACCAGTTTCCACCTTGCATTCTAATTTGGTAAAGCATAATTCCCGCAATAAATAACATTGCCCTACCTTGCATCAGTAAAAAATTGGTCTTAATAAAATCCTTGAAATATCCCATTGTTTGGCTAATATTCAACATGAATATATCAGGAAAAATGATCACACCCATTGGATTGGGATAATCAAAATTTAAGATATTATCAGCTATTGCTAATTGAGCTTTTCCTGTATTCAGTAAAAATATTAATATCCAAACTCCACAAATAATATCTATATATTTAACAACCTTTAAGTTATAAACAATCAACATAATTATGTAAAAACATATTTCTATAGTTAGAGTCCAATAAACAATATTGACTGACTTACCACCCAGAAAATTTTGTAACAGAAAAAAATTGCAAATAATATCATAAATCTTTTCAGTTCTTGGCGTGTCCATTTTCATTATATTCGTAATTAACAAAGTAGTAATCAACGAAAATAAATACATCGGATATAATCGCGCCAAACGACCGACTATAAAATCGAGACTTCTCCTTAGTCGGTTAATACTAATTAAAATGACAAAGCCACTAATAATAAAGAAAACCTGTACACATTCTTCTAAATAGCGAAAATAGTGATAAGGATGATAATTTGGCCACTGATAGGAACTGGCATAATGAAATAAAACTATACATAGGGCAGCAATTCCCCGCAGAGCATCAATTTCTAGCAGTCTCGTTGCATCTTTCATTGCTTATGAATATCAACTAAAAATTAACTAAAAACCTAATGATTCAGTAGATGAAGCATTACTAAGAAACTGATTTTACCTGATTTTTGTCACCTGTCACTTATTACTTATATTTAAATTAACATTTCTTTGCAAACTGCCGCAATTAGCTCAAGTAATTGGTGTTATATTTTCGCATCACAAGGTAGAATACATGATGTCTTCCTAACTACAGGGAATCTAGCATGGCTCTTCGTCTTGGTGATACAGTACCCAATTTTACACAAGCCTCAACACACGGCGACATCAACTTTTATGAATGGGCGGGTGACAGCTGGGTAGTGCTGTTTTCTCACCCTGCTGACTTTACACCTGTTTGCACAACAGAATTAGGCACAGTTGCGAAATTAAAGCCAGAATTTGACAAACGCAACGTTAAAGCGATCGCTCTCAGCGTTGATGATGTAGACTCTCACAATGGCTGGGTGGGAGATATAGAAGAAACCCAAAGCACCACCCTCAACTACCCAATTTTGGCGGATGCAGACAAAAAGGTTTCTGACCTTTATGATATGATTCACCCTAACGCAGCTGCAAACATTACAGTGCGTTCTGTATTTGTTATCGATCCCAACAAAAAACTGCGTCTTTCTTTCACCTACCCCCCCAGTACCGGACGCAACTTTGATGAATTATTGCGGGTAATTGACTCTTTGCAGTTAACAGATAACTACAGCGTAGCGACACCAGCAGACTGGAAAGATGGCGAAGACTGCGTAATTGTTCCATCCTTAAAAGATCCCGAAGTTCTTAAAGAGAAATTCCCCAAAGGTTATCAAGAAATTAAACCTTACTTGCGGATGACTCCCCAACCTAACAAGTAATTTCCAGTAACATCAATATTTCTATTCTTAGGGTGGGTTAGCAACAGCTTAACCCACCATTTTTTATATATTCACAAACCACTGAATGGACTAATTCTGCAATCAAATGGAAATGTAAAAGATGGAGAATAGATTCCGGTATACGGCAAAATTTGAGAGAGAAGAACTCAGGTACATTGAACATGGATATCAAACAAGGATTTGTAGGAACTATTGGCAACACACCACTGATTCGCTTAAATAGCTTCAGTGAAGACACCGGTTGCGAAATCCTGGCCAAAGCAGAATTTCTCAATCCTGGTGGTTCTGTCAAGGACCGTGCGGCGCTTTACATGATTGAAGATGCAGAAGCAAAAGGCTTACTCAAACCAGGTGGTACGGTGGTAGAAGGAACTGCTGGTAACACTGGAATTGGACTAGCGCATATATGCAATGCTAAAGGGTATAAATGCCTGATTATTATTCCCAATACCCAATCTCAAGAAAAAATAGACGCTTTGACTACTTTGGGTGCAGAAGTTCGTCCCGTACCCGCTGTCCCTTACAAAGACCCTAATAACTACGTCAAGCTATCGGGTAGAATTGCCGCAGAAATGGAAAACGCAATTTGGGCTAATCAATTTGATAATTTAGCAAATCGTCGCGCCCATTACGAAACCACAGGCCAGGAAATCTGGACACAAACAGACGGTAAAATAGATGGTTGGGTAGCTGCAACCGGTACAGGTGGAACTTATGCTGGTGTAGCAATGTGTTTGAAGGAAAAGAATCCAGCTGTTAAATGCGTCGTTGCTGATCCGATGGGTAGCGGGTTATATAGCTATATCAAAACCGGTGAAGTCAAGATCGAGGGCAATTCTATCACTGAAGGTATTGGTAACAGTCGCATTACAGCAAATATGGAAGGCGTAGCTGTTGATGATGCCATTCAAGTTGATGATACAGAAGCCTTAAGAGTGGTTTATCAACTATTACGAAAAGATGGTTTATTAATGGGTGGTTCGACTGGGATTAATGTTGGTGCTGCTGTGGCTTTAGCTAAACAGTTGGGACCAGGACATACAATTGTTACCATCCTCTGTGACAGTGGTTCCCGCTATCAATCGCGCATCTTTAACAGCGAATGGTTAGCTAGTAAAGGATTGGTTATTAGTCATTAAGAATAGGGAATAGGTGACAGGTGACAGCAAGAAGAGTATGGGGAATAGGTAGAAAATTCTCCACCTCCTCACCTCCTCACCTGCCCATCTCCACACTGTATCTGCGATTATGAATCAAACTGACATGAATAAATTCGTTCAGGTGTGCCAACACCGCACCTGTAGAAAACAAGGTGCAGCAGAAGTTTTAGCTGCTTTTCAAGCTTTACCAGTGCCTGATGTGACAGTTACAGGTACTGGCTGCTTAGGACAATGTGGTAATGGTCCAATGGTGCTAGTGTTACCTGATATGGTCTGGTATAACCGAGTTTTACCTCAAGAAGTACCGCAACTGGTAGAAAAACATTTGTTAGGTGGTCAAAGAGTTAAGCCGATGCTTTATTATCGATTTCATCCCCAGGGATAAATATACTTAAAAATTTACTAAATCTGCACTTTTGTTGACCCAAGTGAGGAAACTGATGGATATTCAGCAGCTGCGTCAATCGTTAAAACTGAAGTGGCTGAGTTACTGCCAAGAAAACCGGTCTTGGCTAGTCAAAATGCGAATTTGGCGCTCCTATGATGGTGTCAGACGACCTTCTTCTGGTTATATTTTGGCTACTCTGTCTATTTTGGAACCGCAGTTAAAGCAAATACTCCCTTTTATCCTGGATTTGAATAATAATCCTGACCAAATAGTGGCTGCTTTAGGTCTTCATTTTAATCCTGATGAGGAGTTAGGTTTATTAAAATCGCAGCGTTCTGTGGCTAAAAATGAGATTGTTAGTAAACCAACGGTGAAGATTTCTGATGGTCAGTCTTCTGCTAGGACTCCTGTATCTGAAAAGCCACCTGCTAAACCGCCCCAGGAAAACAAACGGCTATTATTCAGAATTATTCCAGGTGTTGAAAATAAGCACCAATCTGTTTCTGTGGTTGCGGTAGCTACACCAGTAAATTACCATTCTCCAGCCAAGTCGCTTTCTAGATTGGGGGAAGCACCCAAACAATTGCTCACAATCTCTACACCAGTTCCCACTCAAAACAAACAACTTCATTATAACGGTCAATTTACGAGCATCCCAATCCCAGTGAAAGCTGTTTCCTCCTATTCCTCACCTAGCACTAATGCCCGTAGTTTACCCTCTTGGATAGATGAGTTTTGTCAGGGGGTAAAATGATGTCAGGAGTTCTAGGAGTTAGGAGTTAGGAGTTAGGAGTCTGGAGTCTGGAGTTAGGAGTCTGGAGTTAGGAGTCTGGAGTTCTAGGATAAAGAACCAATTTTTCCCCAGTCCCCAATCCCCAATCCCCAACTACGGATATTCATGAGCAACAAATGGGACTGAAACAGCTTCTCCTTCGGTTTCTCCAACTTGGACTTTTAAACCGACACCGCCAGCTTTAGCACGAATGTAACCTAGTCCAAAATGACCATCAGGGGTTTCGGTGTAACTGGTAAGTTTACCGACTTTTTCATCTCCTATCGTCATTACGGTTCCTGGTTCTGCGGGAGCATTGAGGCGAATTCCCCACAGGTACTGTTTTACGCCTTTATATGTGTTTAACCTAGCAATGGTTTCCTGACCGATATAGCAACCTTTGCTAAATGATACTGTTTGCCATAAACCTGCTTCTAAGGGGTTATAATCATCCGTCAGTTCTGAATCTGGTGCGGGACGACCTTGTAAGATTCGTAATATTTCCCAATGGCGATCGCTCAATTCTAACGCACCATGATCTAATATTTGCTGCCACAGCTTTTGTTTTTCAGCTACGGGTAAAATTAGAGTATATCCAGGGTGAGCCAAACCACTACCTACTGCAAATATTATGCCATCAACTAAAATATGCTTACCATTTGCTTGACCAATCAGTGAACCAGCCCCCAATTTTTCGATGATAGCATTGCTTTCTGGTCCAATGAGGCTCAAGGTTGCAGTTTCCTCCGTGACATCGGTTAATGTTACCTTATCTGCAAAAAATATATAGCGATCTAACCATTCCATCAAAAATGCACGACGATGAGGTGAAACTAATAGCAACACTGCATCATTGAAAACGTAGCCAGTTACTAAGTCGATGGTGCGGGCTGTGGATGTTACCATCACAGTATCACAACCTTCTCCTGGTTTGAGGCTTTGAAAATCGTTGGTACTTTGATTGTGTAAAAACCGTAGACATTCATCATTAGAAACACGGATACGTCCCCAATGAGAGCGATCGCACACAGCAACACCTTTCTCCGCTGCGTGGATAGCTGCTGCGTCTTGACTTTCAATTGCAGATGTTGGCATAGTCATCAGGAATTGCTCTGTTTTAATGTTTTTGCATCAAAAATATAGCAGCTGACAGGGGACAGATGGTAGACAAATGGTATAGTTTCAGAAATACTGATGGTGAGAAATCTTGAACAGAAAACCGCGAAATTACCCGTAGTCTTTAGGGTGGGGTAGTTCATTCTACGACTTTAATTACTCCCCTTTTCAGAGCGTCAAACACTTGATTAATTTGTTGAATATTGTGTTCACTTAGACCTTCTTTAGCCAGAAGATTAGACATCATTATATTTTGATCTTGACGCGTAATTCGACGATTACTAAATATGCGTTCCAAGATTGCCTCTAAATTGCTTGGTTCTGAGTTAGCCGTGAATTGCATATTTATTCCTCGCAGTGCAATTTATATATTTTTGATGCTAATTAATCAGAAAATACCAAAATTAGATCAAGTTTCCAATCGTAGCCTTACGGAAACCACAGAAAATCAAACTAATGAGGTTTTGGTATCTATCATCTATACTGTTTTTCGGTAAAATAACTTAGATGTTGCAAAATTCACAGGTTTAAGAGTATGGCATTAGC
>RDYJ01000027.1 GCA_004293145.1 Nostocales cyanobacterium
GGATGCTTTTTCAATACTATCCGTTCCCTGTGCTTGGGGTAAAAATTGTTTAATTACACAAAAAGGTTTTGATGGTTTATCCTCATCAATAGCTAAAAATGTCCTACCAAAACCACCCTGACCTAAAATTGACTGTGGTACATACCTTTCACGCAAAAGTAACTTATTACCGCACTTCTGACAATATTGGGAATTATCAGGGTTAGGAAAAAGACAGTCAGGATTAAGACATTGACGCATAGACTCAAAACAGGGGCTTTGTTCTTATCTTAACCCTAATTAATCAAGACTTACGCAATATTTCTGCTGAATTGAGAGATTCAGATCCCCGGCTTCTCAGATAATTGATCTGATAAATGAGAAGATTAACTCAAGAAATCGGGAATCTTTGACCACCGACTAACATCCTGGACATTCTTAAAATCGCTGACCTATACCGATATGCACGCGACTATTTCCTTGATCATTAATGCCATAGTCAGCACGAATTAAACCTAGAGGCGAATCAACGCGCACACCTGCACCATAACCAAAACCACTACCGGGTTTATTGCGTTCACCCGCAGGATCTCCAATCACAGTATCACCAGAACCTAAGTCAGAAGCAAAGTCAGCAAAAATTACACCCCCAGCGATGGGGAAGATGGGAAAACGATATTCAGCAGAAGCTAATATATAACTGCGTCCACTACCAACTTTACCAGCATCATAACCACGCACTGAGTTAGAACCGCCCAAGTTAAAAGTTTCGTAAGGTGGTAGATCACCAACTACAGTACCAGCTTGCAGATTTAAGGCAAAGACTTGGGGTTTTTTGCTGTTAAATAAGTTGACTGGCATAAACTGGCTATAATTGCCCCGCAGCCTATTCATGGTAATCTGTCCATGACCTACAGGTATGGATTGCTCGGTGGTGAAACTGAGGAGAGAACCTTGAGTGGGTTTAACTGGGTTATCCCGTTCGTCTTTGGTGGCCGTGAAGGATACGGTGGTGAGGTCATCTATTCCAGTATCACTGAAAGATAATTGGTTGTTGTTGGCATCTCTGCGCGTAATATTACCTTCGCGATCGCGGATGGTAACGCGAGTATAATTAAGACCGACGGAAGCATCCCAACCATCAAGTTCTTGCTGAACACTGACACTACCGCCAATTTTCCCTTCCCGCACTTTTTCCCCATTAGCCAGCTTGATCGTATCATCGAATGTATCAGAAAGCTGCCTTCTACGAAAGGTTTTGATGTTGTAACCCAAGCGTTCAGGGTTTGTTTCCCGATAGGGACTATTAAAATTAGTATTAAACAGTATATCCTGTCTGTTGATTTCGACATTACCTGCTAAGGTATCATTAACACCGCCAATATTTTGATCTCTATAGCTTAAAATTACTGATACACCATCATCAGCATTGTATCCACCACCTAAGTTAACTGAACGCGCTCCTACTTCTTGCAGTTCGTAGATTAAATCAACTTTTTTGGCATCCCCTTCAAAGGCAATATTGACGCTTTGAAATAAACCCAATTTATTTAAACTCTGTACATCTTGTTGGGCTAAATTGTCTTTAAAGACTTTCCCTGGTTGTAATTTGAGTTGCTGTCTGAGGAAATCAGCTTTAGTGCGTCCTTTGATGGGATTACCGTTATTATCTACCTTTTGTCCTTCTTCATTCACAAACCGAAATTTGACATCACCTACCAAACCTTCAGCGACATTGACTGTGAGGATGCCTTGACTACTGGGTTGAATTGATAATACTCTGGCTAGGGTATAACCATTTTCTGTATACCATTGGTTAATTTGTTGTACTATTTTTTGCAGTCCGGTTGGACTAATATCCTTACCAATCTGATTCTGAAAATTTTCTAAGGCTACTTGATAGGTGAGAACCTTTGCACCAGATAATTGTAGTGCTTGTACCACTACTGGCTTCACTTGATAGACGACATTTACGCCAGCAGATGTAATACTACTATCAACATTGGCACTAGCAAATAAACCAGTTGCCAAAATTGCTGCTACGTCTTGTTGGAGTTGATTTTGACTAGTTCCTCTCCCGGATTTGGTTTTAATCACTTTGCGAATTATCTGCTCTAATTCTGGATTAGCACCAATGATCTGGACATCGGTAGCGGTAACTACTAAATTATCATCTGTAGTTAAGTAGTTATTGTGATTATTACTGGCATTTTTCTGGACAACTACAGGCTGAGATACTGGCGGAGAGCTAAATTCTACAGCATAAGTAGTTTCTGGGGACGCTAAGGTTTCGACCTGTGCTGTTTGAGTTTCCACATTAGGTACTATGACCACATCTGTTGTTGTTGTGGTTTTATCCTCTTGATTTGTGGTTTGAGGGGTTACAGCATCTGCTTGTTGGGTGACATTACTAGCAGCTAATGTAGCTAAGGTAAATATGGCCGCAGAAGAAACTCGCATAATTAAGCATTAATATTGATTAACTTCATCAACTGGTAGTTAGTCGTAGTCAACATTTCTGGGTATAGGATCAATGGAATTGGCTGGAAATCAGTACCTGTGGATAAACAGACAGTTAATTATAATTTTTTGTTTCTGGTCAAAAAAGCGATCACTGAGGAATAGATCCCCGACTTCTTGAAGAAGCAGGGGATCTGGGTATTGGTTGTTTTGGTAATTGATATTACTTATTATCAGATTCTCTGCTCACAAATTGCAATACTCTGCAAATGTTCCTAATCTAAAATCTAAAATTCTATGCGTGATTTATCTCAGTTACCTTTAGTTACCAACTCTTTAGACACTAGCTCTCGGTTACAGTTACTGGTTTTAAGTAATGGTCATGGAGAAGATATCATTGCTGCACGTATAATCAAGGAATTGCAAGGTCTATCTTCCCCACCTGATATTTTTGCTTTACCGCTAGTAGGTGAAGGACGTGCTTACCAAAAGTTAAATGTGCCTTGTATTGGTAAGGTACAGGCAATGCCTTCTGGTGGTTTTATTTATATGGATAGTCGCCAACTGATGCGAGACCTGCGCGGTGGTTTGGTGCAACTAACTTGGCAGCAAATTCAAGCTGTGCGGCGTTGGGTGAGTTCACAAAGTAAATTAGGTAATCAAAAGGCTATTTTAGCTGTGGGGGATATTGTCCCGCTGTTGTTTGCAGCTATTAGTGGTGCAAATTATGCGTTTGTGGGAACGGCAAAATCTGAATATTATGTGCGGGATGAGATGGGTTTATTACCGCGAAAATCAAAATCCGCAAGGTGGGAAAATTTTTCTGGTTCTATTTACCATCCTTGGGAAAGGTGGTTGATGAGTCGTCGTCGTTGTCGTGGGGTGTTTCCTAGAGATGGGTTAACGACGGAAATTTTGAGAAAATGGCCAATTCCGGCTTTTGATTTGGGAAACCCGATGATGGATGGTTTAGAACCGACTGTGACAAACCCACGGTTTTACAGTGCGGATGTTGAACAACAAGAAATTGCTCGTCCTTTAATTGTAACTTTGCTGCCTGGTTCTCGTGCAAATGAGGCTTATGCTAACTGGGAAGTGATGATGATGGCTGTATCTGCTTTGATTGCTAGTTTTCAGGCGCGAGATGTGGTGTTTTTAGGGGCGATCGCTCCCGGTTTAGATGACAGTATTTTAGGGCAAACTTTACAAATTATGGGTTGGCAACCAAGGGATCAATCTCCCATCCAAATTTCTGACCCCAATTGCTTAATATTTAAACAAAAAAATGCCTATCTTTTGCTCACTCAACAAGCTTATAATGACTGTTTGCATTTGGGAGATTTAGCGATCGCAATGGCAGGGACAGCGACAGAACAGTTTATTGGTTTAGGCAAACCTGCGATCGCTATTCCGGGTAAGGGTCCTCAATATAATCCAGCTTTTGCAGAAGCCCAAAGTCGTCTTTTAGGATCATCTCTAATTTTAGTAGACCAACCCGCACAAGTAGTACAAGTAGTGCAGCACCTATTCAAAACTCCTGACTTTCTACACATTATCGCCGACAATGGAGTTAAACGAATGGGTAGACCAGGGGCAGCCAAACGAATTGCTGAATGTTTGCAAGCACGATTTCCGTAAAATCAACCGACTAAGCCAGAACGCAAAGCCCGAACTGCTGCTTGAGTTCGGTCATCAGCGCAGAGTTTATTCAAAATGTTGCGAACATGAGTTTTGACGGTTCCCACTGTAATATAAAGTTTCTCAGCAATTTGTCCGTTACTACAACCATCAACTATTAATTCTAAAATTTCTAGCTCCCGTTGAGTTAGGGGATAGGTTTCCAAAACTTGTTCATAATCTGTGGATAAAGCCTGGATTTTTACAGTTTTTGGTTGATCTGATGCGGGGCTTTCTCCTGGTAAGCCTAAACGCATTTTTTTCAAGACTATATTAGCAATAGCTGGATCAATCCAAGAGTTCCCAGCATACGTCGCTTGTATCGCTTCGATTAATTTATTAATGCTTGTTTCTTTCATATAGTAAGAATCTGCACCCGCCGCAAAAGCTGCCAGGACTATATCTTCTGTATGATTCATGGTCAGAATCAGAATTTTTGTGTTTGATTGTCCAGTTTCCGCTTGATAGCGTCTAAACTTACGGGTGAGTTCAATACCATCCATATCTGGTAAACCAACATCAACTACAGCCACATCTGGCTTCATGGTTTCCAAAAGTTTTAGTCCTTGGGTAGCATTTGCAGCTTCACCAATCACTTTTAATCCATTATGTGACTGCAATGTAGCCTTTAGTCCCATGCGGGTTAAATCATGATCTTCAATTAAAAAAATGCTAATCTCACTCATTTTTACACCTAACCATATATCTGACTGCTGCTGTGAACTTAAAAGAACTGAAAACATGAATGTAAGTTTTGGATCTAATTTCCCCAAACCAAAGATAGATGATATTTTCAACAAATTGCATCCATCGATAGAAATAATAAATTTCACTTAATTTTATGTTGGGTAGAAGTAAAAATCTAGCTACGGATATATGCCTAATTTTTCTGGATATGAAATATTGAGACGAATGCAAATAATACAACCTTTGGATTATGACTCTGCCAGTTTCAGTCTCAATTTTTCCTTGATTCTAGCTTCCACGACACCATAAAAAATCTGTGGACTTATATTTACTTATGTCTGGGGACTGAGGGAAAATCCAGCCGCATTTTTGCTGTTCCTCCAGTATTCGTGAATATTTTTCCCATAGTTTTGTCAGTTGCTTAGATGTTATCGATTTCTCTGTGCTGGCTCATTCAATTCAGTCACCAAGACTGCTTGGCAACCAACATTAAAGAACAGCTTTTTTGACATTTTCAGATCAGATTGGGATTTGATTTGGTAATTTATGAGACAGTAAATTTTGTTTGGTGTGGTTTTGACCGGAATTCTTGTGTCATATCTACTACTTTTTGCTGTCACGCTTAGGTGAGGATGTTGACAGGAGATTCCTGAAAAGCTGAGTTTAATATTTAAATTATAGCACGGAAGGAGGCTTTTGTGACATAAACTTACGAAATTGTTGCTCATCTTGAAGACACAAGATTTTTTTTAAATATTAACAAAACTTCTATAAAAAGATGAAAAATGCAACAACATAACTAATTTCGCTTATATAGCAATTTCCACAGATGCACTTAAAACTTTTTAATCATCAATGATTGATCACTCACCAATCAAAATTAAGTGCTGTTCAATTGGGTAAAACTGCTCAAGCTTGTGGTACATAATGTTTGTATGCAACTCTCACTAATGGGTGAGGACGTTGAATCATCTACTCATTTACAATTGTGTTGAGATCGAGAAAGTATTGTATTTGACTTTATATCCAGTCTGCTGACTTTAATAGAGAATCATTTTCATCTGGATAACTGCCAATTGTTGCCAAATTATGATTGATTAATGGTGAGAAATTTTCAATTAGATCAAGTCAGAATGAGCAGATTCAAGGTAATAAAGAAATTGGGCCTAAAAATCAAATACTTGACTCCTAAACCAGCCAAAAACATAAAAGTTCACAATTACTACGAGTGGAGGAAGATCAATAGAATGTAATCAATTTCAATTAGATACTCTGTAAAATACCTGAATTACTCAATAGCTATGTTTGAGATACACAAAAATTATCAATTCTGTAGTTACATAGTTTGAAAATAGAAATGCTGTACTTCAATCTGTATTGGACAGCGAAAATAAAAACTGATGAAAGAGACGCTGAAAATTTTGGTTATAGATGATGATGAAGTAGATCGCATGGCAGTCCGTCTAGCCCTGATGAAAGCGGGTGTTTATATGGATCTGTGTGAAGTAAGTAATGGCAATCATGCCTTTTCTGCTCTCCAAAATACTAACTTTGACTGCGTTTTTCTTGATGATCGCTTACCAGATCAAGATAGCTTCACTTTATTTCACAAGCTACGCTCTTCAGAAATCAAAGTTCCCTTAGTTATCCTCACTACCCAAGGAAACGAACAAAACGCGGTTGAGTTATTACAAGCAGGTGCGACAGACTATCTGATTAAAGAAAATCTCAAATCGGAGAATTTAGCCAAGATTTTACGGAATGCGATTCGATTATATCGTGCTGAAATCAAAGCAGATTTGGTATACCAACAACTCAAAGAAAGTCATGAACAACTAATTAATAAGAATGAAGAATTAAAGAAACAACAGCAGCAGATTCAGTTACAAAATCTGAAATTATTAGAAGCATCACGACTCAAATCACAATTTTTAGCAACCATATCTCATGAGTTGCGAACCCCAATGAATGCCATAATTGGTTTTTCTCAAATACTGTTACGTCCCAAATTTGGTCAACTCAGCAATCAGCAAGCGGATATGGTAGAACGTATTCTCAACAATGGTAAACATTTGCTGATGTTACTGAATGAAGTATTGGACTTTTCCAAATTGGAGACTGGTAGATTAGAGCTAAAACCAGAAATCTTTGACTTAGGGAAGATAGTTAATAATACTGTAACTGAAATCCGCTCTTTAGCTGAAGCTAAAAAGTTAGCTTTACGAGTGGAAATAGACTTAGAAAATTCTTTGACATTTAATGATCCAATCCGAGTCCGTCAAATTTTAATTAACCTACTTTCTAACGCCGTTAAGTTTACAGATAATGGCAGTATTTGTCTAGAAATAAGAGAAATTACCAAAAATCGATTAGCAATTACTATTCAAGACACGGGAATTGGTATTTCTCCGCAAGATTTTCAACATATTTTTGAGGCATTTCGGCAAGTAGATCAAGGTATTAGCCGCAAATATCCTGGAACTGGACTGGGTTTAGCAATTATTAATTCATTAGTACAAATGATGGGAGGAGAAATATTTCTAGAAAGTCAATTAGGAGTAGGTTCGGTATTTAAAATTGAATTGCCGCGTCAAATCACATTATTAACTAATACTAATAATGGAAATAGTTATCATTTAAATCTAGGAAGTGATGATGGAGTTTATTCTTCTCATCAAAATCTACCTTACCTACCATATCAAGCGCAAAAAATTTCGCTAGGATATCCTTATCTCAAACTGTAAATTTCCAAGTGTAGATTAATTACAAAAAGTTGATAAATTATGTCTGTTGTCAAAAGTGATAAAATTGACCGTGTTCTCGTCGTTGATGATGTAACTGATAACCTCTTTTTAGTACAAACAATTTTAGAAAGTGAGGGGTATAAAGTTGATTTAGTATCAGATGGGGCAACGGCTTTACAAAAAGTGGTACAATCTCCCCCTGATTTGATTTTACTGGATGTGATGATGCCAGGGATGAATGGTTATGAAGTAACACAGAGAATTCGTCATTATCCAGGTCTCAGTTATATTCCAATTTTGTTAATCACAGCTTATACCCAAGTTAGCGTGGTGGAAGCATTAGATGTGGGTGCTGATGATTTTATTCGTAAACCATTTGATACGGATGAATTACTGGCTAGGGTGAGATCGCTGCTACGACTCAAGCACAGTATTGACGAACAAGAAAAAATGACTCGTCAGCGAGAAGATTTTGTTTCTCGTCTAACTCATGATTTACGCACACCTTTAGTAGCAGCTGATAGAATGTTAGCTTTGTTTCAACAGGAGACTTTTTGTAAAATTTCTCCAGAAATGAAACGAGCGGTTGCTGTGATGATTCGTAGTAACCAGAATTTAATGCAAATGGTTAATACCTTACTAGAAGTTTATCGTTTCGAGGCAGGTAAAAAAACCTTAAATTTAGAAAAATATGACTTGAAAGAAATAGTTGAAGAAGTAATCAGTGAACTAGCTCCCCTGGCGATGGAGAAAAACTTGACTCTCACATTAGATTCTCATGCGTTAAACCAGCTAGGTAATGATCAGGAAATTATCATCGGTGACAAACTAGAAATACGCCGAGTTGTGAATAATTTAATCGGTAATGCTATCAAGTTTACAGATACAGGCGGTGTAAAAATTCGCATTTTTGACACATTACCTACCAAAACAGAACAAGGTACTGTCTGCATGGAAGTTGCAGATACAGGTTATGGAATTGCACCTGAAGATCAAGCAACTATTTTTGAGCGATTTCGTCAAGGGAAAAATAAAAGATCAGGCAGTGGTTTAGGATTGCATTTATCACAACGAATTGTAGAAGCACACGGTGGAAAAATCGAACTTTGCTCAGAATTAGGCAAAGGTAGTATATTCACCATCAGACTACCAAAAGAAACTGAATTTCAATGATCTCTAACTTTCCTGACATATTTCAAAAGCGGAATAAGACTCAAATTTGTGATCAAGTAAACGATGAATAATTGCCTCTAAATCCTCAAGCATATAGGGTTTGCTAATGTAGTCATCAAAACCTGCTCCCAGGATACGCTCTTGTTGTGCCTGACCAGCTAAAGCCGTAACTGCAACTACAGGAATGTGGCAAGTAAGTGGTTCACGTTTTAAATATTGCACAACCTCTAAACCGTTCATACCTGGTAACAAAATATCCAACAAAATTAAATCTGGCTGATACTCTTTTGCTACCAAGAGTGTGCTGTAACTGTCATTTTGACAAAAAAATCTACATCCGAGTAATTCCAAAGCATAACTAAGCAGCAGAAGACTATCATCATGATCTTCTACTACCAAAATCAAAGGCTGTTGAGAGCTTTGCTTCTTTTCATCACTCATGAGTGAATGTGTCAGATACATCTGTTCTCCAGAAGATTAAATTGGGCTTTATCATCTTGATAGTCAAACAATTTAGGATTTTATCTTTGCGCTTACTTGATCATTATTATCCATCTCAAACAGGACAAAATAACCTACGGTGAATAGCTTTAGCAGATACTCCTTGATTATATGCAAAATTACAGAATATTTTCCTCATAACTTCACAATAACTTTATAGAGAAAAAATGTTTAGTTATTTACTTTAGTATCTTTATTGACGTGTATACAAGTAAAATTTCAAATTACATGAGTGAAATTCCACGCCCTCTCAAGTATGAATAGAGACTTTTAAATCTAGGGATTTAAGTAGAAAGGCGCAAAAAAAAACTGTAGACGCGCAGCGGCTTCTTGCAGAGTAGTATAGAACGAAAAGTAAAGTTGCCCAAAAACCTCTTCTCTCTGGCCTTGTCATCACGACAATTTTTAAATTACAGCAGTTTCCAAAGTTATGAGGTACACCCTAATTTATTTACTGTTAAGAGTTCCCTAAAACTAAAAAACTCTGTACCTCACGACACCGGGAAGTGCTGTAATAGTCATATTCCCTCATATAGCGATCCGATTTGATTTGTGTCCGCGTAGCGTGGCATCAGCCATATTTTTCATTGAGGTAGGGAACAGGGGAAGTGTACGGAGTTTTTTTATGGCTACGCCACGCAAGCTATCAAGAATCAAAAATGATTCCTATAGATCCAGAAAGTTTGTAAAGAAGTGAGATGATACTTGCTCAAACAGAGCTATTTTAAGCATAATACTTGACGTAGCTATATTTATGTAATAAATGTAATACAATGTATGAGATACTGGGGTCATGATTTAACACCTATGCTGATTGATTCCGGTAAATTCCTACCTCAATAGCTAGTTAATTATGTAACCTTATGTAAGGTGATTGTCTTTTGCTAAAATTAAAAAAAACTATTTAATTTTACCAATTGCCTAACCCACTATTCAAGGCGCTAACAACTGTGAGATGAGTTGAAAAATATGGATTTTGATTATTTCCGAAGTAACGATAATAATTCCGCAAATAACAATCGCCACAACCTACTAGCTAGTGGTTGGCGACCATTTCAGCGTGATTTTGATTGGGGCTATTTCCAGCAAATAATATTTAATGATACTCAAGAATTAACCCAAAAAAGCATTAATCTATTCAGTTTTTATGCAGACGCTTTAGCTAGAAAAGATTTTGCTTGGTGGGCAAATATATTAAATTTAGCTTCTGACTATACTCGTGGTGAATTGCAAAAATATTGGAACTTCATTACACCTGATGCACTCACTCCAGATTATCGTTACAAAGACGTTTTAACTACAGAAACTCCTATTGTCCAGTTTGTCAATCGTAACAGCATTCCTATTGATTATGTGCTGAATTTGTTGCAAGAAATTACTGTTTTGAGGATTTTACGTTTATTGGAACGTCCTGATATAATTACACAATACTACTCAGAAAGAGACTTTTATTTTCCCGTCGAAAAGTTTGTGAGTTGGGAACGTTTAGATGTCATTAATACTGTTTATGCTTACTGGGCTAAACATGATATTTGGTTACAAATTGATCCCTATGATCGAGGACGGAGACAATATACTTTAATGTCACAAAATCTAGCGCCATTAATTAATAAAGCCACCTATGATTTAGCAGTGATGTTAAGTGGATATCAAAGTCGTGTGGGTAAGGTTCATAATCAATTTCCTATTCGCACATTTCCCCTAGAAATTCAAGATTTTACTGACTCAGTTCAGCAAGCAATTCTCAATCAAAATCAATTAGCGGTTGTTGTACATGGAGAACCGGGTACAGGTAAAACAGCCTGGACTCAATCAGTAGCAAAGGAAATTCTTGTACCTTTAGGTTATGTAATTTTTATTTTGGATCATGATGCCATTACTAACTTTGTCCCACCCAGCTACTTAGAAAGAATTTGTATTATCATCAATGAAGCTGATAACTTAGCTCAAGATAGAGCTTCAGAAGTAGCTCAATATAACAACAAAACTGAACATATTTTAGCTTTACTAGATGGCACTTTGTACCAAAGTGTAATTGATGAATCTGGTGTACAGATGAAGCAGCGTTTAGTAGTATTGATGACTTGTAACACCACAGAAAGATTAGATCCGGCTATGTTACGTAAAGGTAGAGTAGATTTGATGTGTGAGTTTACACAGCGTTTTGTCTGATCGCTAAATTTGGGGTTTTTGCTAAAATTATTCATAAATCTTGCCTTCTTCCTTGAGGCAGATATCTAAGCAACAACCCCTATGAAGACAGTTCTTAAGTCAGAATCCCAGCAAATCACCAGATTATTTTCTCATCTAGAATTTGATGGCGATAAATTACATCATCAGCCAGGTAGTCTTTTAGGAAGCACTGCTTTAATTGCTGGTACAACCATAGGAGCGGGTATTCTCGCTTTACCTGCGGTGACTTTGCCATCCGGTATTTTACCATCTACAGCCTTACTGATTACAGTTTGGGTATACACATTATTTTCAGGATTATTAATTGCAGAAGTAACCTTAAACCTGATGCGTTTAGAGGGTATTGCCAATATCGGTTTTTTAGCAATTGTAGAAAAAACTCTGGGTAAAGCGGGAGCGAGAATTGCTGGTGCTACATATTTATTTATGCACTATGCCCTTTTGGTGGCATATATCAGCAAAGGTGGAGATATTTTAGTATCCACATTCACGAAAATTGCAGGTTTAGAAAATCTTTTACCTAATTGGGTAGGAACAACTACTTTTACACTGTTATTTGGTGGGATTCTGTATTTAGGAAAAGAGAAATTTATTCAGAAATTAAACAGTGTCTTTGTGGCAATTGTGATTATTTCTTTTATGGGTTTATTATTTTTAGGGGTAGGACAAGTAAAAAGCTCACAATTTCTAGTTCAAAATTGGCATGCTGTTGGTAGTGCAGTTTCAGTTATCTGTGTAGCTCTGTTTTATCATAATGTTGTGCCTGTAGTGGTGACGCAATTAGAAGGAGATATACCGAAAATCAGAAAATCAATTATCATTGGTTCTGGAATTCCTCTAATCATGTTCTTGGCTTGGAATGCTGTGATTTTGGGCAGCGTTAGTCCTGATATTCTACATAATAATTCACAAAGTGGCGATGTTTTTGACCCACTACAAATTTTGCGTGGAGGTGGGGCTGGGGAATTATTAGGATTAGTATTAACTGTTTTTTCTGAGTTCGCAATTATCACATCATTCATTGGTTTCGTTTATGGGTTGGTCGCTGTTTTTAAGGATATTTCTCAAATTACCAAAAGTGAACTTTCTCGTTTACCAATTTTCTCACTGGTTCTACTTCCACCTATGAGTTTAGGAACAATCAACCCCACTATATTTTTTACGGCTCTGGACTATACAGGAATCTTTAGTATTTCGGTTTTAGGTGGAATTATTCCCGCAATTATGAGTTGGCAACAACAGGAGAAACACAAATTGACAAATGGTATTTATCACTCACTAATACCTGGCGGTAAAATCACTTTAATTGTGATGATTACAGTTGCATTAGCCCTGATAGTCAAACAATTTTTTTTACTTTAATCTCAATTAAATTCCCATTTCCATATTATGAATCCCCAATCTCCCTTGCAGTTGACCAAAGGTGCAATTTTACGTTTAAGCCTCTTATTTTTATCAATGTTTGGGTTTGTTTTATGGTTAAATCAGTCTGGTTCTCTGGAAAATGCCCAACTTTTAGAAACTCTTTACCGTCAGGGAAATTACATTGAGGCAGTATTATGGTTTTTTTTTCTTTGGGATTTATAGTATATAGCTATAAACGAGATTCCCTGATTTCTCAACGTAAAAATCAAATTACAGCATTGATTTTTCTGTTGTTTGGATTATCTGATCTAGTCGAAGTTCAAACTGGAGGATGGTGGAAACCTTGGTGGTTGTTTCTCTGGAAAGCTATTTGTGTTTTAGGCTTGATCATTTGCTTTTGGGATTATTTGAAAACTCATCGTTCAAATGAACAAAAAAAAATTTAATCCCATCTTTCGCGCAAAGGAAGAAAATGAGTAATTCTCGCTTGGTTAAAATCAGTAAATTTTTGAGTAAACATTTACGTCACACACCAGAAGAAATTGGCATTAAATTAGCTCCTGGTGGTTGGGTTGCTGTGGATGAACTGCTAATGGCTTGTGCTAATCACAAATTTATTATCACTATTACAGAATTACAGGAAGTAGTTGCTACTAGCGATAAAAAACGCTTTGCTTTTGATTCTACAGAAACTCTGATTCGTGCTAACCAAGGACACAGTACAGCAGTTGATTTACTATTAGAACCTGTTGTACCTACCGATGTACTTTATCACGGCACAGGGAACAAATCTGTAGATGCAATTATGCAAGCGGGAATTTCTAAAATGTCCCGTCATCATGTGCATTTATCTTCTGATATTGCGACAGCGAAAATAGTGGGTGCAAGACATGGAAAACCTGTTATTTTTGCTGTAGATACTGGTAAGATGTATGAGGATGGTTACATTTTCTATTGTTCTGATAATGGTGTTTGGTTGGTAGATCATGTACCACCTGAATATTTACATAAAATTTCCTCTGGGTGATTTTCATAATACGAATTACACATAAAAATAAAAAAAATTAATGAAATACTTCTTTTGATAGACTTAATAAATAGCTGAAATTACTAATCTATAGATGGAAAATTTCATGGATTAAACTATGAATATTATTGCTTGGATAATTCTAGGTTTGATTGCCGGAGCGATCGCTAAAGCTATTTATCCTGGTCGTCAAGGTGGCGGAATTTTAGCAACAATGGTATTAGGTATGATTGGTGCTTTAATTGGTGGAACTTTAGTTACCTTGTTAGAAACAGGGACTTTACAATTTACATCTGCAACTTTGAGTATTCCAGGAATAATTGTGGCAATTATTGGGGCAATGATCGCTATTTTTCTTTGGGGATTATTTACAGGTCGTACCAGTCATTAATGGAATAGTTAAGATCATTTAATACCTAGAGCCAAGATATTAGCAAATAAAATTTAGTCAACTATAAAAAGGTAATGAGTTTACCCCATTACCTATTCCCATTACCTATTACTTATTATGGAAATACAAGCAATTAAACACCAACTTTTACTCTTGACCACACACCATTTTCATCTTCATCAAATTGTTGATGAACTGCATCCCAAGCAGATTGTTCAGCGGTAAACTCGTCACTTGTATCATTGAGTACGGCGTTATAACGCTGAATAAATACGCGCTGCGCTTCTTCGGATAGATGAGCGCGAACTTCAGGAGACAAGTCTTCTGGACTATTACAAGGACCAGGACAAGGATGAGCTAGTGCTTTACCAATGGTGTTAATTTCTTCAGCACCAGCACTTTCTAATAACAATTGAAATTCACCTGTGCGATCGCTCGGTACTTCTAGCATTAATAAAAACTCTCCCGCTTGTAACCGAGTTTGATAAAGCGCAGCTTGATCTTCTGGCATCCCTAAAGCGGTAAAAACTGATACTAAACCAGCACCAGCACTACCAGCGATCGCACCACTCGCAGCACCCAACAATAAAGCACTAATAGGACCAGCGGCTACAATTGGTCCAACAAAGGGAATAAACAATACACCTACACCCGTCAGTAAGCTGAGGAAAGAACCAAACAAAGAACCAAAAATTGCTCCTGTTCTCAAACCTCCTAAAATTACATCTCGCTTAGTAATAAAACCAGAAATTCGCGTTTCTGATTGAAAATTTCTCCCCATCACCGAAACATGATCTTTCGGTACACCTCTATCTAGTAAACGACGAATTACATCATCAATTTGCTTCTGTTCTTTAAATATAGCTGAGATGGTACGCTCTGCTTGATATCCTTCTGGCACTTGTTTACTCCTTGTATTTTGGCGGGGAATTTATGTTAATAATTATCAATTACACACCCACTGGAACTTTAGTTTCGGCCGTTTGTTGTTTACCATCTGGTTCTAAAGCTTGTCCTTCAATAAATGAGCGCAACATCCAAGCCATTTCTTCATGTTCTTCCATCAATTCAGTTAAAAAATCAGCAGAACCTTGATCATGATATTCTTCACTACACTGGTCTATATGATTTCTTAAATTGCGAATCACCTGTTCATGATCTTCAACCAGTTGAGTTACCATTCCCGTAGCTGTAGGAATTTCACCGCTATGTTCTTTGAGAGTAGCAAGACTCAAAAAACCTTCCATTGTGCCAGTTGGATAACCACCCAAAGTCCGAATCCTTTCAGCTAATTCATCAATATTTTCCGTCAGTTCTTTATAGTGTTCTTCCCAAAGTTTATGCAGGGTGCGGAACTGAGGACCGACAACATCCCAATGATATTTTTTCGTTTTTACTAGCAGGACATAAGCATCTGCCAAATCTTGATTTAACAAATTCATCACACCTTGACGCTGTTCATCTGTCAAACCAATGTTTATTTTATGTACGGTCATTATTTTCCATCCCTATTAGCACGTAAATAACTTAATAAACATAAGTTTTACAAATATCGACATATTCCACATCAATCAAAGGTAAGAACCATGTTTACTTACTTTTATCTATTTAGGAATAGGTAGATTATTGATAATAATTAATATCCCCAACTTCTTTGTTACTCTTTGCAATAACTTATGAATTAATATCAGAAGTTGGGGATCTATCTCTCTAAAATTCAGCAACAAATTCCCACCCATCAACTCATAATTATGAATTATGAATTATGAATTATGAATTATTTATTGCTACCTGTCATTTTTTCCAAAAAACCTTCTACTTCCTGTTCTACAGAAGTCGCACTTTGTGAATTTTCGGGAGTCTTCATTTTATCAATATCAGCATCTCCCTGAACTTCATTAAGTCCTCTCCTGGTTTTTTCTTGAGATTCCTTCATTCCTATGGGTGGTTCTTTAGCTGCTTCATCAGTTTTGCGTTGAGTTTCCAATAGTTGGGTTGTTCCTTCTGTTGGTTCACTTTGATAACTACTGATAGCTAAAGCCGGAAAAGCATTAAATAAAAATATGAAGGTACAAGCAAAAGCCACTAATATCAATCTTGATGCTAACTGCAATCTAGATTTAACAAAATCAAGAATTTTCATTTTTTTATATTTTTTGGTTTATTTTGTGGTTCAATATATAATATTAATGCAATAGAATATCTTTAAAATCAATCTTGCGAGAGAATTAACTTTAACCTTGGATGAAAATAAAAATAACTCTATAGATAGAGAACAACACACAGGAAAAATATCTCTGAAAACTCTTACCTTCGATTCCTTCGTTCCTACCCTTCGGGAACACCTTCGGTGAACGTGGTTCGTTCTTCCGTGTAAACACTTACCCCAAATCGAGATTATCTGTTAATACTGTAAAAGCTCAAATTCCCATGCTGTGAAATAAATCATAAAACTTTATGTCCCAAAATTCTAATTCCACAAACAACCACACAATAAAAATAATTGCTATCACCACCATAGCATTATCTCTAAATGCTTGTACCAACACCCAAAATACACCACAATTAAAAACCAACAGCGAAGCTTTAGGAGTTTCCATTCCTGAAAACCAAGCAAATACAAAATCACAACCAACAGCTAAAATCAAAAACTTGAATTTTACCGTTCCCGCTAAATTTCAAGGAAAGACAGTTTATAAAGTTGAACCCAAAAACGACGAGAAAGTTATTGCTTTAACTATTGATGATGGTCCCTGGCCAAAAACTACAGTAGAAATGTTAGATATCCTCAAACAAAATGACGTAAAAGCCACATTCTTTTGGGTAGGAAGTTCCTTAAAAAATCATCCCGAAATAGCCAAACGAGTAGTAGCTGAAGGTCACGCTATTGGTAATCATACCTGGAATCATTTATATAAACGCATGGATGCAGCCACAGCTAAAAATGAAATTGAAAGAACAAATGAATTAATCTATAAAACAACAGGTGTCAAAACATCTATTTTCCGCCCCCCTGGAGGCTATTTAAACAACGGATTAGCTGCTTATGCTAAAAGTCAAAAAAACTCTGTTGTCATGTGGTCAGTGACCTCAGCCGACACCGATCCACGTGCAAAATATCAAGTATTTGTTAAAAATATTCTCAGAGATGCTAAACCCGGCGCAATTGTGTTAATGCACGATGGTGGCGGAAATCGTGAAAGAACCGTCAAAGCCTTACCAGAAATCATCACTGGATTGAAACAACAAGGATATAGATTTGTCACAATTCCTGAATTATTAGAAATGCAGCAATAAACCTCTTAGCCCCCCTTTTTAAGGGGGGTTGGGGGGATCTAAATAGATACCATTTCACTCGCTCACAACAGAGGCACAAACCTGAGCTTCTTGCCAAAGTTTGTATAAAAAGAACTCTGTCCGTTCGCTCATCGTTGTTACAAATACACCCACAGCATTCTCAGAACCATCTGATAACCAAGAACCCCGCAGGGTGACTTCTAAATACTCAACATCGCTCTTAGACAGGGCGATAATTTCACCATCATTTCTTTGTGCCTCAGCCTTCAGCCTTTCTACTCCTGGTAAATCAACAGGCAGCAAAAAGGAAGCCGTACTAGGTTCAAAATGTAAAGGTTGACCAACCCGCAGTGCCAAAATCACTCTCTGCGTCACCCATTCTTCTAGTGACAGAGTGAGACACTCTAAATAAAAGCTTCCTTCAGTGTAAGTTAATTTCAGCATTTCCTATGCTCTCCTGTTATTCCAGGTTTGCTTGCAAATCCACCCAGAACTTTTCTGCAAAAGCAACAGCAGGGTGAACTGGCGCTTTTGGTTTGGTACGCAGTTGCATCCCAACTTCAGCAAGACTTTTATCGCCTTTACGAGAATTACATCTAGAGCAGGCTGTGACTACGTTATCCCAGGTATGAAGTCCTCCTTTAGACCGAGGAATCACATGATCCAAGGTTAGGTGTTTGTTAATACCGCAATACTGACAACTGTGATGATCTCGCCGCAGCACTTCCCGCCGATTTACTGGGGGAACTTTCCACATCCTTTCAGCCGCTGCAATTTTCAACCGGATGTGTTTTGGTACAGGTAATACCAAGCTAGGTGAGTGAACTAACCATCCCTCTTCCGTGGAAAAGTCCAGTGGTTCTGCCTTATTAGTAACCAGCAATATAATTGCTCGCTTGATATTTACCCTACAGAGTGGCAAGTAATTTTGGGAAAACACCACCACGGATTGCTCTAACACTTGCATTGCGCTTGTCACAGCCTAACTCCTTATTAAAAACCCCCGCCTCTGATTTGGTAGAAGCGGGGGTTAAAATTGACCTGATATTTTTCTGGTCTTATTGCGGTACAACATTTTCCTTGTACCTCCCGCTTATTATTTTTGTTTGTGGTTTACTATTCAGCACATCAAAGCTGATATATCTTGAGTCATAGTTACCCTCTGTGTTTTGCCTTGGATGCTGACTACCATCGGCTATAAATAAATACTCCACTCCCACGGCAGCAAATTCCCAACTGGCCTGATAGCCGCTGGGATAGGAGGGGGTAGAGATGGGGTAAAGGGATTTCACAGAAAATTTCACCTATTGAACATTCCTTTAAACATACTACACTTGTATTACTATCCTGTCTATATCTATAAGGAGAAAAAATCATGCATACCATCGCACGCACCTCAACTACCGATATGGAAGTCACCAGCATCCGTTTGGAACGTGAACTCAAAGATAAACTCAAAGAAATAGCTGGAAATCAGGGATATCAAGCTCTCATTCGAGATATTCTCTGGAATTATGTACAGCAAAAATCTGGTGAGTGGAAACCCCGATTTTCCCGTGCTGACATTCGAGCTAGTATGGCAGCTATAGCCCAGCAAGAAGAACGCTGTGTCCTTACAGGTAAATTAATTGAACCTCAACAGCCGATGTTATTAGGACTGACGAAAAATGGCGACATGGTTCCCCTCTGTGTCGAGAGTTTGGCTCTCTAGTTGATTATGGTTTAGGTTTTTGCACCAAACCCCACACCCTACACCCTACACTCTAGTTTTGGTCAATGCAGTCTAGTTATTGCCAATAATAACTGGGCTGCTTTCAAAATGTAGCCTGAGCTAATTTTTTAATTGTATTCTTATCAACGCATATAAGTTATAAGCAATAAAACTATATAGTTATTAAATAATTTCAGCTTGATGAGTTGCTGATTTTTCCTCCACCTTGGGAGGTATTTTTTGACTTGAGGTTTATAGTAGGAGTAAGCAGTAAAAGTCTTTTCTAGCCCGATTAGTCGGAGTTATATGATCAATTCATGCCTTAAGCACCTTGGAGTAATTATAATGTAACTTGCTCAAGTCACGTAAAGCAAGATAATATTTATGACAAATGCTCTCAGTGGCAACACAGGTGAAGTTCATGATATTTTTTATTTAATTACAGAGAAATTACGGTTTATGTAGAGTTATAAACAAGATATCCTAGATTTTAATGATAATAAACTTACTCAATCTCAAAATAAATCTTAAGAATCCTGTAAATCAGGCATTCAGTTTAGATTAGAAAGATTATCATAACCTTGCATAATTAAAACCAGTTCATGAGTCAACAAGGTATAGGTAACTAATATATAAAGATGTAGTAAAATTTGAATAAACTTGTTTGCATAAATCTTGAGTTAAATTATCCTATTCACGGTGATATTAATAATTAGTCAGAGTGAGGTAAAAAAATAAAGATAAAAAATATCAATGAGTTGGGTGCAAAGGCAAAAAACAGATAATCATCCACAAATATAAAATAAAAATGATGAAAAAGCATTCATTATCACTGCCACAATACACCAATGATCTAGAACAGCTACAACCATATCGAGCCAAGCTCATGCAGCAACAGGAAGATACAGCCCATGCTCTGGCACAAAAAATTAATCAAATCATTGCTAATAGTCAGGCCAAATCCTCAATGTTGCAAGAAATTGCTCATCTACTAGGAGTAGCATTCCAAGTAGATTGCTGCTGTTTAGTTACAACCACAAGTGATGAATCTAGTGAAGTATCTGCGGCTAATTGGTGTAGTGAACAATATCTAGAATCACCAAACTCTAGTGAAATATTATCAAAGCAACAACTATTAATAAGCCCGCCAGTCGTCCGATGCGCCGCTGAACCACTAACAATTGAAGATATCGCCACAATTCAAGAAAATCTAGCAATTGTCTGTCAATCTTTGCCCATCCCCATTAAATCTGTTTTAGCAATTCCCACCCGATTTAGTGGTAAGAATAACGGTGTAATTAGCCTGATTAAATTCCAACCTTATGATTGGAGTGAATCAGAAAAACAATTACTCAAGCAAGTAGAGTCATCTTGTGCGATCGCCTTAGCTCAAGTAGCACAAACACAGAAGATCACTAATCAAAACCAGTATCTACATCAAGCTGACCAACATCAAAGTTTAATTAAACAATTAACTATACTAAGTCTTAGTAACTTGGAGTTAAATCAAATGCTCCAGTTAGTTATTTCATCAACTGCCGAATCTTTAGCAGCAGATCGAGGATTACTGATTTTATTAAAATATACAGATCCCATGTTTAGGAATCGTCAAAAAAAGCAGATTCCTAAAGCTAAAGCCACCGTGGTTGGAGAATGGAATAAAAATCAAAACCTCTCTCACACTGGTTTAGATAACTTAAATCAGTCTTTTTGGTTGTCAGATTGTGGTTTATGCCAACGTGTATTTGTAGAATCGGGGAAACCGATCATGATTAATAACTGTACAGAGCAAAAAGAGCATTGGCAACCAAATCCATTATTTGCTGTGGAAAAGTTTCCAGCTACATTGTTAATGCCATTAGAAAATCAAGGCAAAGTTTTAGGATTTGTGGTGTTACAACAACAAGTTGCTCGCAGTTGGCAACCCTCAGAATTAAATCTTGTAGAGATGGTCTGCGCTCAATTGAGTAATGCCATAATTCAATCACAAACACTGCGGCAAGTACAAAACTTAGTAGATGAAAGGACAGAGCAACTCAAGCGCAGTTTGGAAGTACAAGCAAAATTGTATGAAAGAACAAAACAGTATGTTGAGCAGTTACAAGAACTTAATGAACTCAAAGATGAATTTGTCAGCAACCTGAGCGATCGCTTGCGTTATCCCCTGACAAATATGCGGATGTCAATTCGTAATTTACGCTTATCGGGAATTTCACCAGAACGTCAAACCCGATATTTAGATATTCTAGAGTCAGAATGCACCAAAGAAATTAACTTAATTAATGACCTCTTGACGCTCCAAAAACTAGAATCTCACCAAGAAGCACCACAATTTCAAACCATAGACTTAAATACTCAAATCAATGATTTGGTAGCTGCGGTGGAAAAACCCTTTACAGATCAGGAATTATCTGTAAGCGTAGATTTACCGAAAGAGCCGTTAAAACTGCAAACCGAAGTTGAGAGTTTTGACCGCATTTTGCAAGAACTGTTAAACAACGTCAGTAAATACTCCGAGCGAGATACTATTGTACATTTACAAGCGACTCACAGAGTCGAACAGGAAGTCAATCAAGTTATTATTAAAGTGACAAATATAGGACGTGGCATCTCACAAGAGGAAGCGGCTTATATCTTTGATAAGTTCCGTCGTGGTAAAGGACGTTGGACTCCTGGTACTGGCTTGGGCTTGGCTTTAGTCAAGTCTTTAGTACAGCATTTACATGGAGCGATCACCGTTGAGAGTAACCCCATCGACAACTCCAATTTAAGCGAAATTTGCTTTACTCTCACACTACCTCAGTTTTCCGCAGCAACTCATCCACATTTTCCACAGTGACTACAGAAAACCACACCACGGGACTTAATTCCCCCACCACCATTGATGACAATGGTCTAGAAACCAATTTGGATGTTGAAACAGTAACCATCCAAGTAGAAAAATTATCAGAACGACAGAGGCAAATTACTGCCAAAGTCCAAATTCCCCACCCCATCGAAAAAGTCTGGAAAATTCTCACCGACTATGAAGCCTTACCCCAATTCATTCCTAATCTAGCCAAAAGTTGTTTGTTAGAACATCCGGCTGGAGGTGTACGTCTAGAACAAATTGGTTCACAGCGGTTACTCAATTTCAAATTCTGTGCGCGTGTAGTTTTGGATCTAGAAGAAACCTTCCCCAAACTGATCAACTTTCAAATGGTAGAAGGAGACTTCAAAGGCTTTTCTGGCAGCTGGTGTCTAGAACCTTATGCCCTGAGTTCAGGCCAAGGAACAAATCTCTGCTATACAATTCAAGTTTGGCCTAAGCTAACAATGCCAATAGCAATTATTGAAAACCGCCTCAGTAAAGACTTACAACTAAACCTCTTGGCCATTCGCCAAAGAGCTAGTGAGTTAAGCAATACGTAAGCTGCTGGTTATCAAATGAGTATAACCGCACTTACTTAAAAAGGTAGAAAAGAAACTGTTTCATTATCTTTTCTACCTTCTTTAATTTTTTAAATACCCCCAGGGGAATTCGAATCCCCGTTACCTCCGTGAAAGGGAGGTGTCCTAGGCCTCTAGACGATGGGGGCATCGGACTTAACTCAGACTTTTAATAATTTATCGGATTTTTCCAAGGATGTCAACACCTTTTGCTAAAAAATTTTTTACGGCATCTAAATCAGCTAAATTCAGGAGGGGCGAACGGCCGTTCGCCCGTACAGGAGGCAGGAGGCAATTATTTCTCCCCTGCTGCCCCTGCTCCCCTGCGCTCTACACACACCCCACCCAATTCGCCAAATATCAGAAAAAGATGTACTATAGATAACTAAGCATAAAAAAATCTCTTATTTTCTTAAAGTTGGGTGTGCTGTTGTACGCTGTAGAGTTAGTATTTATGATTCTTTACAGAGGATTTTGAAATCAATCGCTCAAAATCTACAACATGGAAGCATCTTTTCAAATTACCCTACAGATGGTGTTCACAGTCCTGGCAGGTATCAGCGCCCAGGTTATGGCTGCATACCTCAAGCTGCCCAGCATCGTCTTATTACTCTTGTTAGGCATCATCTTAGGTGCAGATGGGGTTGGACTTCTACATCCCCATCTGCTAGGAACAGGATTAGAAGTAATTGTCTCTCTAGCGACGGCAATTATTTTATTTGAAGGTGGACTGAAATTGGATCTGCGGGAGATGGGCAGAGTTTCAGTCAGTTTACAATTGCTTGTCACCCTGGGAACTTTAATCACGCTGCTAGGGGGCAGCATGGCAGCGCACTGGTTGGGAGAATTTCCCTGGAATATAGCTTTTCTCTATGCTTCCATCGTCGTTGTCACCGGACCAACAGTGGTGGGCCCATTACTCAAACAAATTAATGTAGACAGACAAGTAGCAACGCTATTGGAAGGTGAAGGGGTTTTAATTGACCCAGTGGGAGCTATTCTGGCTTACGTTGTCCTAGATACAATCTTGAATGGCGATGCTGACCCTATTAACGCCATTATGGGTTTAATCTTGCGTTTGGGTGTGGGAGCGATGATTGGCGGTGTTGGTGGTTATCTGATGAGTTGGATTTTCAAACGCGCCAATTTTATCTCTTTTGAACTCAAAAATCTGGTGGTGCTGGCCGTGCTGTGGGGTTTGTTTACCCTAGCCCAAACTATTCGCAGCGAGTCGGGAATTATGACTACGGTCGTGGCTGGGGTAGTATTCGCTAACTCATCAGTTCCTGAAGAACGACTGTTACGCAGCTTTAAAAATCAGCTGACAATTCTCAGTGTTTCTGTACTGTTTATCCTCCTAGCAGCGGATTTATCTATTGCTAGTGTGTTGGCTTTGGGTTGGGGTAGTTTATTTACTGTTTTGGTGTTAATGTTCGTGGTTCGCCCTATTAATATTCTGTTGTGTACTTGGAACAGTAATCTTAATTGGCGACAAAAGCTGTTTTTAAGTTGGGTAGCGCCGAGAGGGATAGTTTCTGCCTCTGTGGCTTCTTTATTTGCAATTTCCCTGACACAACGGGGTGTTAATGGTGGTGATGCTATTAAAGCTCTGGTATTTCTGACTATTATCATGACTGTTTTTTGTCAGGGGCTAACAGCCGGCTGGTTGGTGAAGTGGTTACGAATCACTTCTAAAGATGCAACTGGAGCGGTGATAGTGGGTTGTAATCCCTTGAGTTTACTGATTTCTCGGTTTTTTCAAGAACGGGGGGAAAGCGTGGTCATGATTGACACTGACTCCCAGTATTTTGCTCAGGCTGAAGCTCAAAATCTGCGAGTGATTGCTAGTAGTGCGCTGGATGCAGAAGTTTTGGAAGAGGCTGGCATTGCTTCTATGGGTACTTTTTTGGCAATGACTAATAATGGTGAGGTAAATTTTGTTTTATCACAAAGAGCAGCAGAAGAATTTAATCCCCCCCGTGTCTTAGCAGTTTTTCCTCGTGATCCTCAAGCTTCTAATTCTGCCAATGCTAGAGTTAATCAGGCTTTTGTCTCTGATTTACCAATTAAAACCTGGAATGAATATTTAAATGATGGCCGGGTGAAGTTGGGGACAACGACTTTAAATGAGGCAGAATTTGCTAGTCAGCAGGAGCATATACAGGAAAAGATTCGGACTGGAGTATTAGTACCTCTACTGCTGGAGAGGGAAGAACGCCTACAGGTAATGTCAGTGAATCAAGATTGGGAAGTAGGCGATCGCATTATCTATCTGTTGTACGATTCCAGACCCAATCTTTTAAAACGCCTATCTGGTGCGAGTCAATCTACCGCTTTAGCTTTAGAAAAGTTACCAGAAGTGGAAGAAGTACCTATTGCTAAATTGTCTCAACTTTCTGCTACTGAAGCATCTGGTAATTGAAAGTCAATATTGTCTGGAGACATTTCTTTTTCTTGCCACAGAAAGCAGCTAGATGTACCACTCTGCCAAGAGAAAGGGCTAGTAACAGCAACCACGTAACTGTGAATTGCATATTGGTGGCCACTCGCTAGGAATAAAAGAAACTGACTTTTTTATTCCCCTACACCCTCCCCTCTCAACCAATAGGTAGGGAAATTTTTGAATACTTTCTGCAAAAATAAACCTGAAAACTATAATTTCCAGAGAAGCATTAAAAAAATTAAGACTTAAGATAACTTGAATATTCCTGTTTTCAATGCCAAGATAGGAATTTATTATTTGTTTAGAGACTCCCATCTCTAAAATGGCAATATAATTTAAAAGATAAAATCTCTAGTACAGCATGGTAGAAAAGGCTCTATCTAGCAATAGACAAGAAAAGTAGCTTCTATGATTGTTACAGCCTTCTGCCTGATTGGACTATTCAACTGCAACCGAGCCGAGTGAACGATAACAGCTATGTCTTATGTCTCCCTGCTGAAAAATATACCAGAAATATTAAGCCAACCAACTGGGATAGCAGCTATAGCCTCTCTTGGCATCCACGGTGCCATTGCCTTGGTTGTGCCTCTGATGCCTGTTGATTCTGCTAAATCTTCAGGATCTGATTCTACAAAAGCTGTCGGATTAATGGAATTGAGTGCGGCTGATCAAAATCGCTTACCACAAACTGTTAATCCCTCCCAGGTTGCTTTGCAACAAAACCAATTACCGATCAAACCACAAATTCCTTTAGTGAATTTTGGCACTGAACAGACGATTATACCACCTTTAGAAGCAGCTTTACCTAACCAGCAGGTATTACCACCCATCCCTTCATCACCAGCAAATTACAATCTTTCTTACTTACCTAGAAGACAGCCTGTCCAGCAATTTGCTAGAAACGATTTGAGAACCCAGGTTTCTAATTTCCGCGTCAGAAATACATTTTCTCCCTCGGCTTCTCCCTTTGTTGGTGATATAGATGCCAAAATTAAAGAAACCCAACCACTGAATATCAATAGGTTGCCACAAGTTCAGGCGGATAATAAATTACCTAGTGAACCTCTCATTAATCCCTCTGCCGATGCGATTGATATTGGCTCTACATCAGCACCGCAGGGAATTACGGGAACCCAAAACATTCAGTTAAGAGATAACTCAGTTCAAATATCTGCAAATTCTCCGGCTGAGGTTCGTCCTGAACAGTCTTTACAAGACAAAGGTCAATTACTATCAGCAGCGCCAGTTTTACTACCATCAACAGCAATTTCAACCAGTCAGCAAAGAGAAGTTCCTGTTCTGAGTCAGTCTGATTCACAAGGTAAGGAACAGTTACTGGCTAAGTTGGATTCTTATAATACCCTGAGAAAAACAGTTCGGACTGAGTACCCCGACGTTAGGGAACAAGCTGTCATCCGTGAAACTATCTCTACTAATCAACGAGATATGGAAGGAACTGTTTTGGGTAGATTAGTTGTAGATCCTGATGGTAAGGTTTTGGATATCAAGTTCC
This sequence comes from Nostocales cyanobacterium, assembly GCA_004293145.1. Taxonomy (GTDB): domain Bacteria; phylum Cyanobacteriota; class Cyanobacteriia; order Cyanobacteriales; family Nostocaceae; genus RDYJ01. The sequence goes on from RDYJ01000027.1 coordinate 26,591, forward strand.
AAGATCGATCAGTAGCTCCTGCATTACAATCTAAAACGAGAGAATTTTTCAGCGCCAACCCCCCTAAAGGTGAGAAGCGAATTAGCTCTTATCCTTTCCAACTCAGGTTTAAGAATAATAATGGTGAGGTTAATATACCCCAGAATAATTCAGAGGTAAAACTTTCACCAAGTCCAGATACTCAAAAAGTATCTGAGCCACAAGTAAGAAAAAATCCGTCGAATAATCAAGCGGTGATCATTCCTAATCCATCACCTGCTCCTGTAGTTAGCAATGATCAGCCTACGGTTTCTGCTACTGAGTCTGGTCAAAAGCTAATCCAAAAATTACGTCAAATTAAGGAAGATAGACAAAACTCAAATTAAGAATTCAGGAGTCAGGAGAAAGAATTAATTTTTCTCCCTCTGCACCCTTCACCCTGAATGATAAGTAAGTGTTCAAGCGAACATGATTTTACCACCCTGTTTCCGCTTTCTGAAACACATAAGCAGCTACTTCTAAAATTGCTTGCTCACTTAATTTGTTTTTGAAAGCGGGCATAGCATTTTTACCGTTCTGAACTTGGTGGATAATCACTTGAATGGGTTCATTGTCATAATTTTCTAAATATTTTGATAGTGCGGATTTTTGTAAAGTTTTATGTTCAACAAGGATATTAGCGCCTCCTATATGGCAGGAAGCGCAATTTTTATTAAATATGGCGCTGCCGGTAGATGTTTCTGTGGCTAAGGCTGGATTAATGAATTTGAAGTTCAACAACAGAGCGATCGCTAACTGTAGAATTAATAACAATATTCTCAAGAGATTTTCCTCGCAACAAGCACCCCGCAACTGATCAATATTTGCCAGTAAATATATTTATTTATGGCAGATAGCAGTCTGAGATATTTAATAACATTTCTAGTTATCGAATCTCTTGTATATTATCATACCAAATTTTAGCAACCAGGATAAAAATTAGCGGCAACTAGTTTATCCCTCTATTTTTACCCAGGGATGAAACTCGTTACCGCACCTGATTAATAGTTTGAGCTACCTAATGAGCAAGATTTCTACTAGCCATCAACAACGATTTTGCCAACCATACCAGCGCCACGGTGAGGTTGACAGTAGTAAACGTAAGTACCAGCAGGTGCATCTGCGGGAAATGTAGTTATTACTTTCTGTCCAGGATTCAAAAGTAATTTACCGTGAGACAAAGATTTAGCTAAATCAGCGTCCTTAGTAGGGTTTTTAACAGAATCAAACACAACGTTATGGGGAGGAACTTTGTTGTTAACCCATTCAATTGAGTCACCTGCTTTAACGATCAATTTTGTAGGTTGAAATTGCAACAGTCCTTTGTCACTACCCAATTTGATTTGGTAGGTTTCAGCAGATGCGGTAGGAGTGAAAACAGCGAAGCTGCTAACAACTAAAAGGACAGTTAACACGCTTAAGGCCAAGCGTCTCCAACTTGCGGCAATTAATTTCATGGCTCTCTCCTGAGATATAGTTTTATTTTCCTGTTCTCATTTTAAATACAATTAACACCAAATATGACAATCTGTCATATATGAATTTTTTTTGCCTAATTGGCGGTTATCAATAGCAGCATCAGGGACAAAATGCAAACCAAGTTCCCAGTCTTGCTTCCAGAGAGCCAAGTATAAGCGAATGCCAAAAATAGTATTTATGCTTAAATGCACTCAGGCATCAGGTCTGGGAACTGATATTTTTCTACAGTAAGGGCAATATTGCCCCTACTTCACGCAGTCAGGAGGCTATCCAGTTGGTGTTTAGTAATAAATCTTACCGCCACCCCATTTAGTACCAACAACTTTAGGTTGGAGGAGAATATGACCTGCGATTGCTACTAAGTCTTCATCGGTCAAATTTCGCATTTCTGTAAAGATATCCGCGCTCTTGAAGCTGGGATGTATTTCAGAAATTTCCTCTTGCCCGTCGTAAGTTGTCGGATTTTTCATGTAGTCTACTAACCCTTCAATGTTGTTACGGTTAGGTAATGCCCCAGCCAAGTCTTCTGGAGTAAGTCCCACGTTTTGGTTAGTTTTGGTAACACCACCAGCATGACATTGAGAGCAGGTGCTATTAAATAAGGTTTTGCCTTGTTTGACTTGTTTGAGGCTGAGTACAATAGTCTCACCCTGTTCATTCAATGGTACGGTTCTGGTAGCTTCATCCAGTTCCACGGCTGTTGCACTACCGATAAATAGCTGAAACGTCAGCAGAACGGCAACAACAACGCCAATCAGTCTTCTAAACATATTTCCCCTTCAAGTTTTTAATGCTCAACACAGCTAAGACACTAATAGTTCCAAAAAGCATAGATAAGTATAGATATTTATCTGATGCTAAAAGTTTGCCGGGTATAATGCCGACGGGGAGAACTACAACACCCCTGATCCTGCGGCTAAAACCGATCAGGATTACTGTAGGTAAAATATTCTCGCTATCATTAACATCAGCATGAATCAGTTTACCATTAGCTGCTCTTCACAGCTGCTGACCCTGATTTTGTCCCTAACTGGGAATTGAGAGATTTGATTTTTTGATACAAATCTTTAGCAAAAAGTTTACAAATTGAAATGTTAACCTTTTCCACCAGTAAAAGTTACACCTTGAATAAAATAGCGGTTGAAAAAAGCGTAAATTCCCAAAGCGGGGAGAGTGAATATCATTGAAGCTGCCATGATGTAATTCCAATAGCTGATGTATTGACCTTTAAAAGTATTTAAACCTAGAGGTAGAGTAAACATCTCCGGGTCAAATAATATCACCAGCGGAAGTATAAAATTATTCCAACTGCCCATAAAGACAAAAACCGCCTGTGCTGCTAGGGCTGGTTTAGCTAGGGGTAAAACAATATTTTGGAAAATCTCCCAGGTATTTAAACCATCTAATTGGGCTGCTTCTTCTAATTCTTTAGGAAAATTAACAAAAAACTGCCGCATCATAAAAATAAAAGTAGCATTAACCATACTAGGTACAATCATGCCTTGATAAGAATTGAGCCAACCCAACGCTTTTAAAATCAAAAAGGTGGGAATTAGGGTAATTTGTGCTGGTACTGCCAGTACAGCTAAAATTAGGAAGAACCAAAAGCGTTTACCGACAAATCGCAGTCTAGCTAAGGCATAACCTGCCATTGAATTTAAAATTAAGTTTAAAAACGTAACGCTGATAGCGATTATAACGCTGTTAAATAACCAACGAAAAAATAGGGGTTCTTGCAAAAATAGTTGCTTGTAGTTATCGAGAGTAAAATTCTGAGGAATGAAATTTGGCGCACCATTAATAATTTCTGACAGAGGTTTAAATGATGCTGACAGCGCCCATAAAAAAGGAATTAGGGTGATAATTGCATAGACTATTAATAATAGATATAACAAAACTTTCAGCCAGGGCAATCGAGAAATTAGATTCACATTCTTTCACCTCCAAATATTCGCCTTTGAATCAAAGTGATAGTAATGATCACTGCTGCCAGTAAAAATGCAATAGCCGCAGCATATCCAAGTTGTAAATTTCTAAATACAGCTTGATAAATTAGCAATACCACTGTCAAAGTAGCGTTATTTGGTCCACCAGTTCCACCAGAAAAAATATAAGATTGGTCAAATAATTGAAAAGTGCCAATTATCCCCACTGTTACTATAAAAAAAGTCACAGGTTGGAGTAAAGGAATAGTAATACTAATAAACTGATCCCAACCATTTGCCCCATCTAAAGCTGCTGCTTCATAAAGTGTTTGGGGGATATCTTGTAAAGCTGCTAAATAAATCACCATGTAAAAAGGCGCAGTTGACCAAATATTCATGATCATAATGCCTTTTAATGCCACTTTTGGATCTCCTAACCAATTATAGGTAGGTAGTCCAATAAAGCCTAGAACATTGTTTAGTAAACCATCGGTGTTATAAATCCACATAAAGATGAGTGTTAGCACAGCCGAAGATGTGACTGTGGGTAAAAAATAGAGAATCCGCCACCAGTTTTTTCCACGAATACCAGAATTTAAAGTTACAGCTAAAATTAAAGCTAAAATAGTTTGACTGGGAACGACAATAGCCACATATTCTGCTGTATTTTTTAACGCAATTCCTAATTGTTCATCATCTATCAAACGGTTGAAATTACTAAAGCCAATAAATTGATATTTAATATCGCCTAAAAGTTGAACTTTGTGGAGAGAAAGAAAGACAGCGTAGAGAATGGGGAGAATAACAAAAGTACCCAAAATTAAGATTGTGGGCATCATGAACAGATACCCGGCTAGGTTTTCTGTAATTTTCCAGGGTTGGTTTCTGCGTTGTCTGTTGATGGGAAACACAATTAGACCTCCTGTATTGAAATTGAGGCTTTGAAAGTGCGATCGCTTCAGCTATCTACAAAGATTGAATTTCTATTTCTATTTCTGTTTCTGTTTGAACTTTTGTTTCAATTTGAGCTTCAACCATTGGGGTATAAATAGGAATATCAGCTTGTATTGCTTCAAAACTCACAACTAGAGAATATGGAACTTCAGCAAAAGGATCGTTATTCCAGCCTTCGTGTCCAACTACTGCTATACAGAATGCCTCTTTTAATTGATATGATTTTACAAATGCCCAATCTTTTTGGATAGTTCCTATACTTCTGGACACATTTTTAATGCTTCTATAGCGTTTTTCTTTACCAAGAGTCCAGGTAAATAATTCGTCTCCTTTTTCGGCATCTTCTGGAATCTTATGATTAGCTAACATTCTACCTAAAAAATGTTTTGAATCTTCACCTGTTCTGCTACAGTCCCAATCTAACCAAGTTGAAAGATACTTTCTTCTATTACGCCTTGTTCTCCGTGGTTGCGCTTTGTATTATAATGTAATTTCCAATAAAATCTCAAATTCTTCTCCTGGTGATCTGAGACTATCCGGTAATTTTACTTGATAAATGTCAACCTCTCCGGCTTTAATTAATTTCTTCCCTTGTGTGATTAGTGTGATACGATTAGGAGTATTACTAATGGCACGCTCAACATCAGGAATACCATAGCCTATTTGACGAATTACATTATATTTTTCTTCATTAGTTTTTGCTAATGCCCAATCTGGCCAACGTGCTGATTGAACAATTAATGCTCGATATAGCAAACAACTTTCATTAGGAAACTCAGCAGCAAGTCTGGCTGCAATATGGGTTACTCTTGGTGCTGCAAAGGAAGTTCCAAAAGCATCCGCAGCAACTAAAGGACTAGGAGTAGGACTTAAAGTTGATCTTACTAATTCCGGGCTGGTATTGGTGTTACAAATGAAGCTTGGTGGTTGATTTTCATCTTTTAAAATATCACCACCATATTCTACTACTTCGGGTTTAATTGTATCCCATATTCCCAAACCAGAACAAGAAAATGGCGATGGTTCATCTTTTTCTCCTAATGAAGACCAAGATAAATCACGAAAAGAATCTGACGTAATTGAACCCACTGTTAATGCTTGAAAACTTTGGGCTGGGTTGGCAATTCTACAAGAATTTTCTGTCAGATAATCTGGGTATTCTCTACCTGCTAATAAGTGATTTTTAACCGATAATCTGGGTGAAGTTCGATAGCTATCTAAAGGAATATTACCAGCAGCAACTATAAAAAAAATGTCTTTTTCATAACTTAATTGATCTATAGTAGATGCCCAAGCACTCATATATCTAGTCCGACAAGGAGCATCACTAGCAAGTGAATGATTAAATATTCTTGTTCCTGTTTGATTATAATAGTATTTAACAATATCTTTTAGCAATGAAGGTGGATACAGCCTATCAGATAATCTACAATCACTATTAAGTATCCTTGCATTTTGAAGCCAACAAACTGCTTTATAACTTCCTTGATGGGGAATAATTCTTGGATATAAAACTGCTCCAGCGACCCTAGTTCCATGACCACCATTACTGACCATATCAGCAGTTAAGTTTATTTCTGAAGGAATCCACGATTTTGAGTTATTAGAATCAATAGCATTTCTTAATAAGGGATGCTGTTCTTGAATACCACTATCAATAATACATACTTTAGGAGCATTCCGATCTGGAGGTTCTAATGTAAATGAGACATTTTCATCTTCAGGTATTTCATGATCAGGTAAGCCTGGTTCATAAATATTATCTTGTTCGGTTACTTCAAAAATATAGGGAAAGTTAAATACTAGATCCTTTAAACCTAAGCCAGAAATTTGAATTAGACATGAAAAACTATCAGGTACTGTAGCAAATTGATAATTATCATCTATGCTTAAAATTTCACCACGATATTGATACTTTGTTTTGTCACTAATAAATTTTAATAAATCTTGTTGTCGTTGTGCTGCTAAATCATCCCATTCTTCAATGGTTAAATCACGATTGTCAATCCATTTATTGATTGCTTTCACATAATTTTCAGGGTTTTTATAATTTTTCTGCTCTGGATATTCACGTAATTTACTTCTAATTCCTAAACAAGATATACCTACTTCAACAATATAAATCTGTTCATCTTTTATTTGATCCCATTCCTGTAATAACTTGGGAGATAAAATAAATTCTGGGCGTTGTTTATCATCAAATATGTTTAAAATTTTAGCGATTACACCACCACCGTTTTGATCGGTCAAAAATTTTTCTATTTTATTTTTAAGTTTGCTTAAATCCGTATCCGCAGATGCACCGATAATATATCCACCTTCTAACTCAGATATTATTTCTATTTCAGAAGTTCTTAGGTCATCTAAATCAAATTCTTCAGAATCAATTTGTAGAATTAAAGCTATAGCATTAGGAACTGCTGGCTGTTTATCTTTTTCACGTTCCTGTTGAGAGGTTTGCCATTCATCAACTAGAGAGGATAATAATTCTTGGATTTTGCTTCCATGTCCCTGACGATTACCCAGATTAATAGCTGTTTGAGTAACTTTGTTTTTATCAGGTATAATAACAACTGGTTTTGCTGTACCCTTGTCTGTCAATTTAAGCTGAATATGTGGAAAACCCTGAGAACTTTCAACCATTTTTTTCTCCAAACACCAAAAATTTAACTCTCAAAAAACTAGGAAACCTTGATTTCTGCGATCGCTTCTTCTAGGTGTTCCTGAATCACTAACTCCTCTCGCTCCAAAATCGCTCGTTTAGCCGCATCCTGAGCAACCCTGACAGCTTGAGCGGCAGAAAAATCTCTCATCTGCTCAATGATTCTTGGCCAGTTGATAGATCCTACTTCGATAGCAGATAGTGTTTCTTTCAGTATAAATTCTAGCTCCTGTTCTCCCGGTTTGGGTACTGCAATCAAATCATCAAATCTTCTCCACAGGGCAGTATCCAAAGATTTATTCAAATTCGTAGCCGCTACCATCAGCCCTGAAGATGGTTGATACTCATCCAAAATTTGCAAAAATGTATTTACAACTCGCTTAATTTCTCCTACTTCTTGAGAATCTTCTCGTGTTTTAGCAATCGAGTCACATTCATCAAGAAACAACAAACATGGACTTTTTGAAGCATCTTCAAATACAAGTCTTAAATTACTGGCAGTTTCCCCTAAAAAAGACGACACCATTGCATCAAACCGAACTTTCAAAAGTGGTAAACCGGTATTCCAGGCTAAACGTTCTGCTCCCAACGTCTTTCCACAACCAGGGGGTCCATAAAGGAGAATTTTTTGTCTGTAACGCAGTCCATGATGAGCTAGTCTATCTCTTGCTGCATACTCGCGTTCAATTCTTTGAAACCGCTTCTCAATTTTTTCAGGCAACACCATGTAATGACGTAGTTTATCCCTTGGGATAGTCGTTACCAGGGGAAGATTAAAACGCTTACTGGTTGGTAGTTCACTTAAACCCTGTAAGTTTTCTGGTGTTGTTCGTGTGGCATTTGCAAGTGAGGAAACAGGTTTAATAAAGTCAGGAGATTGCTCCTTAGATTTCTTTTTAGTAATATTCTCTAATTGATCAGCAAGAAGAGTATGTCCTTTACTGCGTTCTTCTTCTATAACTAGATATGTGAGTTTATCAATCGCTTCTTGGTCTGAACTAGCGATCGCCCTAAAAAACCTTTTGAGAAGCTCTCCTTTCATATTGCCTCTCTCCGCAAAAATAGCAATTTCTTATTTATATAGTACAAGTATACTGTATTGCTTAGTGCGTCATCAATTATAACGCGATTATCCTGTCGATGATAATTATATTAACTTTTGTAAAAAAATATCATTAGCACGCTTGTTTTATGAAACGTGCCGTCATCTACTATTACTCCATCATTTTAATCTGCTGATTAGCTGTATTCTGCGCCCTCAACATCGCCTGATTTAACGGCTGTTCTCCCAACAAAGCACTAATAAACTGATTATCAAAATTATTCGCAATTGCGGCTGGATATTTCCCCACTTGCCAAGGCGTTGCATAATTAACACCCGCTACTAAAGCAGACCTAAAATAATCTTGATCATACCCTAATTTTTCCGCTACAGATTTACGAGTTGGTAAAGCAAAACCTTTACCTGTCCACTTTTCCATTCCTTCTTTTCCAGTGAGGTAAGAAATTAATTCCCAAGCAGCTTTTTTATGCTTTGTTTGCTTATTCATCACATAGGCAACAGTATAAACCATCGTCCCTTTTTTGTTATTAATACTCGGAACTTCTGCCGTAGCAAAATCTATCTGCGGGAAGGTTTCTTGCAGATAAGGAATAGCCCAATTTCCTTCAATTACCATTGATACTTTACCTTGACCAAACATATCACTACCAGAACTAGCACCAACATCAGATGGGAGGGCTGAAGTTTGGTTTTTTCGATATTGGTCTATCACCAAATTTAAACCTTTTAAAGCTGCTTCACTTGCAAAAGTAGCATAACCGTGGTTATTAATTACTTTTCCACCATAAGCTTTAAT
>RDYJ01000028.1 GCA_004293145.1 Nostocales cyanobacterium
CGTCAGTTCAGCAGTAAACAATGCTCGGAATCTTCCTGCTTACCTTGGAGAGTATTTCCGTGTTGGTGATACTAATATTTGGAAAAATGGTGCTTATACCGCCAACCCCTCAGCTACTTTGACACCAAATTCTAACATACCTTATAAAATCGCCCTAGATACCAACCCTAGTACAACTGGAACTGGCTTACCCAATGGAGCATACAGCTATAGTTTTACTCTCACAGCTACACCAAACTAATTGCTTGTTCACCGATTGAATGACGATTAAACTTCCTGCAAAAATTCTGATTAGTGCGTTCTACTTTTTTTAACATATCATGCTGAAACTTACAAAAAAATTACTCCCCTTATTTACCACTTTAGCCTTATCTAGTATTGCATTTCTACCAGAAATAGCTCAAGCGCAAATTCGTTATTCTCCCCTAATTATTGAAGCTAACGCCGAACAAGGACAAGCCAGAGGAATTATTGAAATTACCAATGGTGGAAACCAACCATTTCGCGGTCGAATTTATGCTGAACCTTTTACTTATAATCGGGATGGTTTTGTATCAGAAAAATCTAATCCCCAAGATTTAACTCCTTTTCTCACCTTTTCCCCCCGTGAAGTAGTAATTGCACCTGGACAAACTCGCCGTATTCGTCTAGTTTCTCAATTTTTGCCTAGTACATCCACAGGAGAATATCGCGCTGTAATTTTCACCGAAGGTTTAGAAGAAGTACAAACACAAGGACAATATTCAGCAGGAGTTAAACCCAGATTTGGGATTACTATGTATGTTCGTCAAGGACAAACAGCACCAAATTTAACTGTTCAAAGTGCCAGTTTTAATCCTCAAAGTAAACAAATCTTTTTATTAGTTACTAATAAAGGTAATGCCTCAATATTTCCGAATGCAATCTGGACTTTAAAAAAAGGAGGAACAACCGTAGCAACGGGAGAAACTAAAGATTTTACAGTAATTGCTGGTGGAGAGAGGAATATTTTAATTAACTTTCTCGGACAAGATAAAACAGTTGTTGCTGGTGAATACCAATTAACCGGAGATTTAGTTTGGGGAGACAAAGAAAAACCGGAAAAATTACCCTTTAACCTGAAGCTTACAATCTCTCCAGAAGCAGCAAATACAACTACACCGTAAAAAATCCTATTACTGAACTTGGATGATGAATTTTAGATGTAGAGATGTTACAATAAATAGACATCTCCGGTAATTAAATGTGCGTGATTTGAAACCCTTGTAGAGACGTTCCGGCGGAACGTCTCTACCATATTTTCGGAGAACGTCTCTACCATATTTTCGGAGAGGTCTAATGTCTCTACATTTTTTTCGATAAGTAAGTCGGCACGAAAAAACCAATGTGTGTAACAAAATGTAAAATTGCTAAAAACCTCTTACCTTCTGCCTTCTGCCTCCTGCCTTGCCATAACGACAATTTTTAACGCCTACCTACTTATTACATAAAATCACTATGTTCAACTTTCTCAACTCCTTATTAAATCGCCACCCAGAGCGCATCAAAGCCAACGTAGAAATTTACACCTGGCAAACCTGCCCCTACTGCATCCGCGCCAAAATGCTGTTATCATGGAAAGGCGTAAAATTCACCGAATACAAAATTGACGGTGACGAAGCAGCGAGAGCAAGCATGGCAGAACGCGCCAATGGTCGCCGCAGCGTACCCCAAATCTTTATCAATAACCAACACATAGGCGGTTGTGATGACATATATGCAATGGATACAAAAGGTCAACTTGATCCTTTGTTAATTCAAGCCGCTACTTGACATACTCTCTGAGACTCTGCGCCTGGAGCGTGACAATAACTCATGTTTCCTGAATATCCAGAATATTTAACACATCAAAAATGGATGAATCGCGCCCTAGAACTGGCACAGATAGCTGGTGATGCTGGTGAAGTGCCTGTGGGTGCAGTAATTATTGATGCAGTAGATAACGTAATTGCCGAAGGGGAAAATCGTAAAGAACGAGACAAAGACCCCACCGCCCACGCGGAAATTATCGCTATTCGGTCAGCTGCAAAAACCCTGCAAAGTTGGCGTTTGGATCAATGCACCCTATACGTCACCTTAGAACCATGTCCAATGTGTGCCGGTGCTATAGTTCATGCACGGTTACAAACACTGGTCTATGGAGTGGACGATACCAAAACTGGCGCAATTCGTACTGTTATTAACATACCCAATAGCCCCGCATCTAATCACCATTTACAAGTGGTAGGAGGTATTCTAGAATCAGCTTGTCGTCAAAAATTACAGACTTGGTTTGCTGCTAAAAGGCATAAGCATAAATAACAGACAGCAGTAAAACTGTCCAGAGAGGAAAACACAAGTTACTCAAGAAAATCTACGGTGGACATAATCAAGTTTGCATTACATTTGACCTGTTTTCCTACCAGCCACCGTCATGATGGAATTTTACCCTGCTTCTACCCAATCTCAATCTCAATTCACAAATACATCAGTAAATCCCAAGGTTGCTTCTAGTACCTCGCGGGTTTCACCTTGGTTAACTCCTTTAGCCTATTCTTTGGGACATAACGTAGTTATCCCGTCATTTTTTGGTAAAATTGATATCATTGGGCAAGAAAATATCCCCAAAAATGGACCGATTATTCTTGCACCTACTCACCGTTCTCGTTGGGATTCTTTGGTGTTACCTTATGCTACAGGTCGTTATGTCAGCGGTCGAGATATGCGATTTATGGTGACAATAAACGAGTGTCAAGGACTACAGGGTTGGTTTGTTAAGCGCATGGGTGGTTTTCCCGTTGATCCTCAACGTCCAGCGATCGCCACTCTGCGTCATACAGTAGAATTAATGGTAGAGGGAGAAATGTTAGTAATTTATCCCGAAGGAGGAATTTTTCGAGATGGCAAAGTTCACACACTCAAGTCAGGAATTTCTCGTTTAGCGTTGACTGCGGAATCTATTCACCCTGGTTTAGAAATCAAAATTATCCCCGTAGGCATCAACTACAGTCAACCTTATCCTAATTGGGGAACTGATGTGAATATTCACATTGGCGAACATATCAAAGTTACAGATTATATCAACGGTGGGTTAAAGAAAGATGCTAAACGCCTGACCGCAGATTTAACAATTAAATTACAAAAATTAAGCCATCAAGAATCAAAAATAACTTCTCATACCTTCGCAGAAATACCCAATTCTTAGGGATTGGGGTTAATTAACGGACAGAAGCTATCTTTGACATTCCACACCCTAAACTTCACTATTCAGTTTTACACAGACTCTTATCACTGTCTTTTGCCTCCAGACTATGATTGAGATATTCCCGCGACCAACTGCAAGCACTGGTGAGCAGGGAATCAAGAGTTAATTCGTCTAACTTCCACAGAATCACAGTGTTGTCATAACTAGCAGAAGCGATTATTTTACCATCCGGGCTGAAGATGACACTTGTGAGGCTTTCCCGATGCCCACTCAAGGTTTGGATCTCATTGCCATTTAAATCCCAGAGTTTAACAGTTGTATCATAACTAGCACTAGCTAGGCGCTGGCCATCGGGGCTGAAAACAACACCTATCACCTGTTTCTTATGTCCTTTGAAAGTTTGCAGTTCGTCACCATTTAAATTCCAGAGTTTAACAGTTTTGTCATCACTAGCACTAGCCAAACGCTGCCCGTCAGGGCTGAAAACGACACTTGTTACCTTATTCTGATGACCTGTGAGAGTTTGCAGTACCTTACCGTTGTTTAAATCCCAGAGTTTAACAGTTTTGTCATTACTAGCACTAGCCAGAGTTTCACCATCGGGACTAAAGACCACACTTGTTACCCTATTCTGATGACCTGTGAGAGTTTGCCGTAACTTACCGTTGTTTAAATCCCAGAGTTTAACAGTTTTGTCATTACTAGCACTAGCCAGAGTTTCACCATCACGACTAAAAACCACAGTTGTTACATTCTGATGATGTCCTGTGAGAGTTCGCAGTACCTCACCATTGTTTAAATCCCAGAGTTTAACAGTTTTGTCATTACTAGCACTAGCCAGAGTTTCACCATCGGGACTAAAGACCACACTTCTTACCGCTTGCTGATGCCCTTTCAAGGTTTGTAGTTCTTGACCATTTAAATCCCAGAGTTTAATAGTTTTGTCATCACTAGTAGTAGCTAGAGTTTCACCATCAGAACTAAAGACCACACTTCTTACCCCTTGCTGATGTCCTTTCAAGGTTTGTAGTTGTTTACCCTTTAAATCCCAGAGTTTGACGGTTTTGTCATAACTACCAGTAGCGAGATACTGCCCATCGGGGCTGAAGACAACACTACTAAAACCAAACTCCTGATCTTTAAAAGTTTGCAGTTCATTAGCCTGTAAATCCCAAATTTTTACAGTTTTATCATCACTTACAGAAGCCAGAATTTTACCATCAGGACTAAAAACCACATTTTTGATTACTGCTTGATGTCTGTTAAAACTTTTTAATTTTTTAGCGGTGTTGACATCCCAAAGTTTGATAGTTGTATCTTCACTACCAGTAGCCAAGGTTTTACCATCTGGACTAAAAACAATGGTTGTGACTTGATCTTCATGTCCTTTAAAAGTTCGTAGTTTTTGACCGCTTAAATCCCAGAGTTTAACAGTTTTACCCTCACTAGCAGTAGCTAAGGTCTGACCATCTGGACTAAAGACAACATTTGTTACTTGCTCGTCACTGTCTTTGAAGGTTCGTATTAAGTTACCTTTTAAATCCCAGAGTTTGACTATATTTTGATTACTCACAGTAGCTAAGGTATCACCTTCAGGACTAAAAACAACCATTGTTACCTTGTCATCTGGCCAACTCAAAGTTTCTAGTAAGTTACCTTGTAAATCCCAGATTTTTACGGTTTTGTTATCACTGACAGTAGCGATAATTTCCTCATCAGGACTAAAAACAACAGTTTCTATTTTATATTTATCACCACTCAAGGTTTCTAGTAAGTTACCTTGTAAATCCCAGAGTTTGACGGTTTGATCATTACCCACACTAGCTAACATATTACCTTGAGGACTCAAAACTACACTTTTGACTCCATCCTCATGGCCAGGGAAGGTTTGCAGTACGTTACCGTTTAAATCCCAAAGTTTAACAGTTTGATCATCACCAGCACTGATTAAGGTTTTAGCATCACGACTAAAAATTACGCTCTTGACTGCACCTTCCTGTTTAAAAATGTTCCGTTCTCTGACTCCATAAACTACCTTTTGCAAGGCTTTCATCACTACTGGCAGGGTTTGATTTTTTGCTTTTAAAATATTTCCAGCTTTGATGACTTCAATCAGCGCATCTAAATCTTGATTATCTTCCAGTAGTGATAAGGAATATTGACTATTGACCTCAGCTTGGGACATTTGGGCGTGTTGTTTTTCTGTTAAAGCCCACAGTCCCAAGCCTACACTGACAATTAAAGCCGCGACTGAGCCGGTCGCTATTCCCCATGCAGTTCTGACTTCTTGACGACGACGGGCTTCTTCTTCTTGTTCTTGACGTAGATGTAATTCTCGACAAGCATTTACATATTCAGATTCTAGTTGATTGAGAAAACCTCCTTGTTTTGATAAGACCAGGGCATCTTCTAATCTTCCACCCCGATGCACCAAATAATTCTCATCCTTTTGTTCCTGTTCCCATTCTAAAGCAGCCTGACGGATGGTTTCTCTTAGTTGTAAACTGGTGTGATTTTCATCTAACCAATTTAATAATCTTGGCCAGTAGCGAATTAAGGCTTCATGGGCTACTTCTACTTCTTCTCGGCCTGTAGACCCCTGAACGCTGGTAACTACTAATCGCGCCCCTTCCCCTGCTAATCTGTTTACCAATTGCTTAATTGGTGTCAATTTACCACCAGCAGGTACTAATTCATCTAACCAAACTCTTCTGCGTGTATCCCGGCGACCTTCTCCTTGAACTGCATTTTCATCGAGTCGAGTTAACCGAATAAAGATATTTTTAACTTGATCCTGTTCTGCGGGGGATAAATTATTGTAAACATCATCAGCAGTGCGGGCGATCGCCATATTTACACCACCAATGGCAGTATATTCTTGCGCCCTTAACCATCTCCCATGTCTGCGCTTCCACATCTCTAGAAGTGCGTGTTGTAGCAGTGGCATTGCTCCCGGTTCACCTTGGACATCATCAAGAACGGTATTACTCAAGCCAGCTTCAAATCTTAACCCTACTTGCGCTGCTTGCATTTCCATTGCTTTCCGCAGTTCGGCTGTATCCATTGGACCAATTAATTTTTGCCCTTTCTCCATCAGTTCTTTCAGTTGACGATAAGGCGCACATTCACCCCAAAAGTCCGCCCGCATGGTAATGACTACTAGGTGTTGCTGTGTTAGCTTTAACAACTGCTCAATGAAAGCAACCCGCACAGTTTCATCATTACAGAGGGTAAATAATTCTTCAAACTGGTCTACTACCAAGATTGATGATTTATCTTGTACTTGGGAAAGTGTGTTTTGTAGTTGTTCTAGGGGTTGATTACTTGGTGTCATGTATGCCATGACTAAACCGGGCTGTTTTTCCTCCAGTACAGGGATCAAACCCGCCAAAACTACCGATGATTTACCACTGCCGGATGCTCCTAAAACTGCTAAAAAGTTATGCTCAGTGAGCTTTTGTTGCAATTGAGAAATTAATTGCTCCCTCCCAAAGAAAAATTCCCGGTTATTTGCCCGAAACGGATACAAACCCAAAAAAGGACAGCGAGAATCATAATTAGGTGGTTGCTGACCTAATGCCAAAGCATGAAAACTCAGGTCAATTACTTGCTCACAAAGATTATTTACTTCTGCTAATGCTTGTTCTCTCTCTTGCAGAGCTTGTTTACTCAAGGCTGTAATATCTGCGCCTAAGCTGTTTCCTAGCTTCTGGGCTTGTGTCTCTAATAGTTTTTGTAATGTGGGCGCTCTTTCTGGTAATAACTTTTGCAACCGATCTAAACCATCTTGGATTTCTGCGTTGGTCAAGTCTCTATCCAATTGGTCACTAAATAGGGGTCTTCCCCCTAAACGGCTAAACAATGCCGGCACGGTCACATCACCCCTTTCTGCTAAGGCGGCTGTAGCTTCATGTAATGCTGAATCTACCTCTCCAGATCCTCTGAGTTGAAAATAAAACTTTTCTATGAGAGATTGAGCAGTTTTAACCGTGACTTTCTCTGTCATTGCTACTACTGCGGGCATCCCTAAATCTCGCACTAATCGCTGTCCTAGTCCTCCTAATGCTCCTTCGGCATCGGGGCTGGCACTCTCGCAAGTACACAGAAAGGTAAAATGTGGTAGTCCTTTTGCTCCTCGTAAGGGTTTCAACCTTTCGATCAACCGTGTCGCTGTTACTACCTCAACTGTATTATCAGCTTTTGACCAGTAAAGTAAGGTTTCGCCATCATCTGTCACTCTACCATGACTGACAAAATGCAGTATGGTGTATTGTTTTGTGCGATCAGTTAGTTGAGAACACAGTTCATCTAAGGTGGGTAAACCAATAGCATCATCAACGGTTGCCAGGACATCACAAGGTATTTCCCCTAAAGCTGTTTTGGCACTATTGATGTTAGCTGCCACATCAAAATCAGCTAATTTATACTTTTTAGAATCACTAGGACTGGCTACTAATACCAATGCCCTTAAATCTCTTCTACCAATGGGGGGAAAGCGTCGGTCAGTAATGGAGGGGATGTAAAAGGAAAATGGTACTCTTTGGTTAAGTGCTAATAATTGCCACTCACCATCGATAGGAGCGCACAGTTTTTCCCAACGTAAAGTTCTTAATTCTGGATCTGATGCTTCGATAAAAAGCAACATTCTCAGTGCTTCCTGAGACTCCCGCACCGCACCCACAAAGGCATCACGGATGTCATCTTTAAATAGAGCTTTTCCCAATAATGTACCGTAGTCGTGGGTTTGTCCTAATAGACTCGTTAGCTGCTGCAAATTTTCAGAAGTGAGTTTGAGACTACCTTCCGATCGCAATGGTAGCAGTTCCCCCGGTCGGCTGTGTTCTACTACAATCGGCCAGTTATCTCCTGATTTACGTTGAATGGTAATCTCAAAGGTGTTCATTTTATTGGGAATAGGGAATAGGGAATAGGGAATAGGGAATAGGGAATAGGGAATAGGGAATAGGGAATAGGGAATAGGGAATAGGGAACAGGGAACAGATATTTTTTTCTGCCTCCTGACTCCTGACTCCTGACTCCTGACTCCTGACTCCTGACTCCTGACTCCTGACTCCTGTTAACTCAGTTTTTTCAACGTTTCTAATAGACTGATGACTGCTGAAATTGCTGCTTCTAGTTTTTCAGTCCGGTTAGTAGAAGCTTTCTCTACCGTTTTGACAAACTCTTCTAATGCTTGATTTAAGTTAGTCTGAGCTTGTTTGATAGTGGAAGTATCACCAGCAGTAGAAGTATCGGATGTTGTTGGTGTTGTTGGGGCTGTGGGTAACTTAATAGTTTCGATAGTTGGTCGTGCCGTAGCACCATTCACATCACTAACCACTAACTTCACGGCTGGATCACCGATAATGGCATAACTGCGAGCGTCGTTATTGGCAGTCCACATACTCGATAAAGCTATAGGATCAGCCGTAGCACCGTATTTAATATCTTCTAATTGCAAACTTAAATCAGAAGATAACTCTGCATAGCGTTCATTGAAATATTCCACCGCCGACCCGACAGGATGACCTTCTAATAGGCGTTTGAGGGTACTTTCAAATACTGCCAACTGCTTACCAGTGTTCTCCCAGACGAAAGAGCAACCCCAAGCCCGTTCAACGTGACCAATTACAGCTAAAGCGCCACCTTTAGGATGACTCAATAAGCGTCGGGGTAAAGGCGCAACAAACGCATAGGGAGCAATTGCGTCTCTTTTACTTGCGTCTTTGCTGTGGGCAAATTCATCAAATTGGGGTGTACCAGCACCGTAACAGGCAAAGTGAAAAGCTATGAGTCCTAATAAACGAGCATCTGCTCCCACATCATCCGCAGAAAAGTAAAAATCTTCTGGTATGGGCTTATTCCGCCACTGTAGAGGACCTGGCCAATCTTGACATAGGAGTGCGCCTTGGTGTCTTAATTGTCGTTCATCGTCCATGAGAAAGCCCATACCATGACTACCAGTGAAGAGTAGGGCGGGTGTTTCTTCTCCTCCCAACAATTTCCCAAGTCTGGCTTTTGTAGCTTCCTTTGCCAGTACGGTTTGTACATTCCAATCTTTTTGGTCTTTGGCCATCCATTCGGCTAAGGGCTGAATCAAGTTTTTAGCACTCAGTTGAGTTGCTTTATCACCATTGGTTTGGACTCCAAAAAAGCTGGCGGTACGGGGTAAGGAAAAACCCTCTGTTTCTGCTTGGACTACACTGCGAGCATATTGGGCATATTCTTCTACAGTATCGAAGTAAATTCGACCTACTGCATACTGCACATCTAGTTGGAACTGGAAGCGATAGGAAATGGTTTGTGGATCACCAACTATCAGCAAATAATAAGGCATTTTGTCTGGGTCAGCAGGTCCTGGTCCGACTCCATGACGGGATAAAAATTGGTTTTTCGACTCACCAGGACGATAACCTCTAGGTCCTGTATATTCCTGATAGTAATTTTCTTGATATTTTGTTGCTTGTTCTTTGCGATGGTCTAAGAGTTCTTTGAGTGCTTCTTTAATGGCAGGGTCGGCATTATAGGTAAAGATTACACCCCAACCAGTTTCCGCTAGGTTTTTGGGATCTACTCCTTCTATCGGTGCAAAGTCGGGTTCTAAACCCTTGACGTGCATATCTTTTTTTCTCAGTTCGCTGAGCTCTGTAGGATCAAAATCTTCACCTTGAGCAATTTTGGCAATTTGTTCTGCTGTGAGTGGCGGTAGTAAATAATCTCCTGAACTGCCATTAATACCGTTGAAATACATTTCTTCTGAGTTCATTTTTGCTCCTTATTCTTGTGTTGTAATCATGAACATTAGGGTTGAGGAATTGACCAATAAATCCTAAATGGTACAAGCCCCCGGATGTAATTTTGCTGTCAATTCCACATCCAAAATCTAAAATCTAAAATCCAAAATCTAAAATTCCAGGACTGGGCTTAACTAACTAAGGCTGCTGACCAGACGGCATGGGCTACTTCTGGTTTATCAATGGCGTTATGTGCGCCAGTAAATAGGTCTGGCTTAGGTACAGTGATATATTTACTGCTTTCTAAGTTGTAGATTTTACCAGGTCGAAAATCGTAAGCTGCGGATGTGGTCAACATATCCATGTCGGTGATATCTAATCCTTCGCCTTGAATACCATAGACACCAATACCGCCAACACCGGGATATTGCTGAGTATTTACGGCAAAGTCTATATCTTGTCCTCCTGCCATTCCTAGTGTTCCTGCTATGGGATAGGCATTTTTGACGGCAGTATCATATATGGATTGGGTGGTGATAATTGGACCGGCTACTTTGCCATCCCGTACTATCGGATAAAAATAACCTTGGAGATTATTTCTGAAGGGAACTTCGGGGGTATAAGACCACAGTGATACAGCCCCTTGGATTAATGCCACGGAATCTACAGGCCGCACTAATTGGTTATTTTTTGGTGTACCGGCGATAGTTGCAGAAATAACGATAGTGCCAAAGCTATGCCCCATCAGATGAAAACGTACATTATCATCTGCCACTCCCTGCATTTTGGTCAATAAGTTAAACCCGCTGGTTTGTCCTATTTGACGTGCCAGGTCTTTCATCTTCCAGAATGATAACAATCTGGGTATCGTCAATAATTTATCAAATGCTGAAGCAAAGCTACCACCAATTCCAAAGCTGACTTCCGTCGTATATTCGTCTTCGACTAAACTTGCTTGATATACGCTTTCAGGGTCTATATTGAAAAGTTCGTTCTCTTCCCACTCGCTATTATTTTCACTGGCACTGCTAAAGGATGCCTCTTCGATCAAGATTTGATATGCTGCAAGTACTTCTGGTGGTAAGGAGTCAGGTGGTGTATCGTATTCAATGCCTGCACTCAAAATAGTTCGTAATGCATATCTTGTTGCTTCGCTGTCTGAGACTTGAACAGCATAGTTTTCAATTAACTGTTCTAATGAATCATCGGCTGTGTCAAAAGAAGGTGTAGCAGCCAAGTTTTCGTTACCCCAGGGTAAACTTGGCCAATGCAACCCAACCAGTAAGGGGCGAAAACCCGGTCTTTTTTGTTGCATTTTTTGAATATCCTCTTTGGAGGCATCCATCGCTGCAATCCATTTTTGGTATTGATTTTTCGCAGCCGGAACATCACCCTGCCATCCGTGACTCATCACAAATACATCTGTAATCGGCTCTTGTCCTAAAACAGCTAAGACTTTCTGACTCAGCAAACCCCCATCGTCATCACGTTCTTTACCCTTTTTATCAAAGCAAATGAGGTAGTATTCTAAGGAAGTTCCTGTTACTGGTACAATTGGCATAAGTTACTCTTGTTACAATTAATATGGTTACAATTAAGTAATATTGCAGTCTCATAGTATATTGTCAATATACTGTTAATAAAAATATTTGGATTTTTGATTAAGCTTAATCGATGAATCTTGATGATTGCTTTAATACATTAAATTGATATTTTGTCAAAAAAAAATAATGATTTTTAATTTATAATTTGTAATCCCATTTCTTTGGGAAGCTGCGCCCAATTTTTGAATCTCTAATTTCCTTCTTTCTTTGTGTCCTTTGTGTCCTTTGCGGTTAGTTCATTCTTATATTAGACGCATCTTTATACAGAACTGGTATAACATTAAGTTGCCTTGTTTGTGTCAGCTTATCGCTAGATATAGCAATCCTAAATGAGTTATGAACAAGATTAGGTACACACTGAAATACTTCTTCTCTGTTCCCTGTTACCTGCCCACACAAATCAATATGGCTACGCCACACAAGCTATCAAAAATCAAAACGATAAGAGAGGGATAAGAGAAATATTTTTATAGCCAAAAAACAGTTGTTTATCAGAGGTAAAGGAGTATATTAATTAAGGTTGCACGCCATCGCTCTTAGCGTACATCTTCTAGAGAAACTATGCCTACGGCACACTAGGTAAACGTTAATGTGTAACGTGCCGAAAGCATATTTTGAAGAGTAGATGTAAAGGAAGAAATAGATTCATTCAGGATGTATTTTACAGATACTAATTTTTGGAGAAATCGAGGTTCTATTATCACAGGTTTGAATTTTGAATTTTCCTTATCCTCCATATCCTATAACTAATTCCCAACCATTCAATTTACCTACATCTTCAGGTGAATAATCAATAACTTGTAATAGCCAATTTCCCTTAGCTGCTAAAGAAAGTAATTGCTTAAGAACAGGATGTGATCGCACGGTATAAGTTCGTTCTAACTGAGTTTGTCTTCCCAACGTCCGACTTTGTAATAAAATTTGTTGATTATTAGGAGCAATTAAATAAATTTCTAAATCTCCTAAAAAATCGTGAAAGATATTAACTGTTACTTGAATATCTGCAACAGTGACATTTTCATTAATAGCAAGCACACTTCTAATTCCTCGTGTATCAAAATCAGGAATCATGATTTCTTTTTTATTCTCAGCCCGGACTTCTCTGGTAGGATTAGAAGCCACTGTACCCAATTTTTGGGCTGCACGCACAGCTTTAGCAGCATTCACTTTACCATAACCAAACCAAATACAATGACCATTACTATCATAAGTACCCCCACTCAAACCCAATTGCGGATCAGCTTCAGGATCAACAATTTTATCAGTAGTTTCTTGTAAAATGCGATTAACTTGTTGAGCAGTCAAATCAGGATTAGCTGATAAAATCAAAGCTGCTACCCCTGCAACTACTGGAGTCGCACTAGAAGTACCACCAAAGTTATTAGTAAAATTTCCAGGGTTATAACCAGCTGCTCCCAGTTGATCGGTAGTAAACATTCCTAACCCAGAAAGAGAAGTAGTAATTGTTGGTTGTGTGTAAACAAAACCTGTTTCTTGAAACCACATTCCTGGCGGAGCATTATTACTAGGAGCGCAAACAGAAATATTTTCTCCCCAATTACTATAAGCAGCTTTTTTATTCAAACTTGTAGATGCAGACACCGCAATTACATCTGGATGAATAGCAAAACCACTTAACCAAGCTGTCTGACCTTGCAAAATATTTTTCGGCCAATTTTGCTCATTTATAGTTCCATCAATGGGACGATTAGCATTACCAGCAGCAAACACAATTATACATCCTTTTCCATTTCGTCCTTGGGTAGCAGCACGAGTAATAGCTGCCTTTTGACGCAAAGATAAAGGAAAATAAACAGCAGAAGCTCCCCAACTACAAGAAATGACACTAGCACCGTGAACAATTGCCCAATTAAATATATCCTCAATTGATTCATCATCTAAAAATCCAGTAGTGCGAATTGGCATCAAAGCACAACCAGGAGCAACACCAACAATTCCTTGACCATTTTCTTCAGCTATAGCTATTCCTGCACAAGCAGTACCATGACTGGTTTCTTTTTCACCAGGTAAAGGTAAAAAATCATTTTCTTTCAAATCTCTAGGAGCGACAACTTTACCTGTACCTTGAAAATCTGGGTGATGCAAATCAAAAGAATCATCAACCACAGCTACTACCACAGAACGCACACCGCGAGTAATATCCCAAGCTTGTTCGACGTAAATATGAGAACCCAACCCCAACTGATTACCGCTATTGTGATTGAGATACCATTGCTGAGGATAGAGAGAATCACTGGGTTGATAATGGGGTTCCTGTTGAATAAAAATATTTGGTTCAGCAGCTAAAACTTCTGGAAGTCCTTGCAACTGGTTAGTAATTTTGATGGGATTTTCTGTGGCTTGTTTGCTAATTACAAATACAAAAGTATTAGGTAAACCTAGAACTGGTTGAGTTTCAATTAAGCCGAATGTGGATGCTATAGTATTAATTTTGGCTGAGTCTACCCAAGTAGCAAATTGAATTGTGATTTGATTACTTAGATAAAGATACGTACCAGGATTATCTTTAAACTTGTACACATGACTAGCAAAAGCCACCTTCTCATCAGCTCTTGCTTGAGACATAGCCATTTCTAACTGGTCAGGTTCAACAGTGAATAATTCTAGTTTTGCTCTGGGAATAGTGCGCCGCCAAACAGCACCATTAACCTGAGAAAATTGTTCACGAGAAAAGTCGCCAGTCGGACTTATGGTAAAGCGTTCCCAAGCTTTTTCTAAAATCAATTCTTCTCCACCACGTTGCAAAACCACTCCCTGGCTACTTGCGGGGACACCTGTGGTTTGAGAATTAGAGGAACTAAGGCTATCGCTCATCATGAAATATTTAAATATTTGAGTGAATAATATGCAGGTAACAGGAACTCTATTCAACTGATGTCCAGTCTACATCAGAGAAAGTTGTGATCTACTTTTCCTGTATCTGAGACACAAACCGAGTTAAGATACCCGAAGTTTCCATAAATTTTTTATAGACTTGTTAAACTATTCGACCCCATGAACCTTACTGCTACTTCTTTATCACTTATAGCCATCCTTGGTCTGATATCACCTGTACAAGCTCAGGTCATACAGTTACCAAATTCCAATAATCAAGCACAACCTATTGATGGGAACGAACCGAATACCCTGCGTCCTACTGGCCAAAGTAACAGCTTATTGAGCATGGAAGGGGGCAATCGCCTGATGAAAGACGCAGAACAAGCAGTTTCTGGTCAAAACTACTCTTTAGCTGCTAAAAAACTCCAAGAAGCACGCCAAGTTTACAACGATCTATCTAAATTTTATCAAGATTTAAATTCCAGTTTCTCAGGCATTGATCTGAGAATATCCGATTCTCAACGCAAAAAAGCCCTAGAAACCGCTCAAAAACGAGATGAAGCAACCTATCAGTTAGCATTAGCACATCGGGCATTAAATCAGCCAGAATTAGCTGTACCATTATTCATTCAAATTATTAAGAGTCAAAACCCCACACGAGAATTAGGTAAAAAAGCTTATCAACAATTATTTGAATTGGGTTTTGTTGATATACCCTATCAAGTTGATGCCAATAATCCCAATACCCCCCCTACTGGACAAAGTAACAGCGTCTTGAGCATGGCAGGGGGCGATCGCTTGATGAAAGACGCAGAACAAGCAGTTTCTGGTCAAAACTACACTTTAGCTGCCAAAAAACTCCAACAAGCACGTCAACTTTACAACCAGCTATCTAATTTTTACCAAGATTTGAATTCCAGTTTCTCAGGCATTGATCTGAAAATATCCGATTCTCAACGCAAAAAAGCCCTAGATACCGCCCAAAAACGAGATGAAGCTACCTATCAGTTAGCATTAGTACATCGGGCATTAAATCAGACAGAATTAGCTGTACCGTTATTAGTTCAAATTATTAAGAGTCAAAATCCCACACGGGAAGTAGGTAAAAAAGCTTATCAACAACTTTTTGAATTAGGTTTTGTGGATACCGCCTATCCACGACAAGGGGGAAAATAGGTGACAGGTGACAGGTGACAGGTGACAGTAAGAAGGTAATAGGTAATAGGAGACAAAAAATTGCTTGCTTTTTCATCCTTCTGACTCCTGATTCTTGACTCCTGACTTCTGTAACTACTAAATAGCAACTTACGTTCATAATAGAGAAGTAAGCTTTTTTCAGGAATTGCGATGATTACTCCGCAGCAGGTTGAGCAAATGATCAAGGCGGAACTGCCAGATGCACAAGTTCAAGTGCAAGATATGACTGGTGGTGGTGATCACTATCAGGTGACAGTAGTTTCATCGCAGTTTGCAGGTAAGGGACTGGTTCAACAACACCAGTTAGTTTATGGTGCGTTGCGACAAGCTATGTCAACTGAAGCGATCCATGCTTTGGCTCTCAAAACTTCTACCCCCGCAGCTTGACAAGCAAAAAACTAATTTCAGGTTTTAGATTTTAGATTTTAGATTTTGAAGCGAGAATAAAAACCTTCAATTCACAAATCAAACTCTAATCAAAGTCTAAAATTGTATTAACTTTTGATTTTTTAATCTCAGCAACAAGGAAGTAAAAAAACATGACTCCAGAACTCAAAGAGAAACTTGATAACTTGGTAACAGAAAACAAGATTATGGTTTTCATGAAGGGAAACAAACTCATGCCTCAATGTGGTTTCTCTAACAATGTTGTTCAGATTCTCAATACATTGGGAGTTCCTTTTGAGACAGTTGATGTTCTCGCCGACAATGAAATTCGTCAAGGTATTAAAGAGTATTCCGAGTGGCCGACAATTCCCCAAGTATATATTAATGGTGAATTTATCGGCGGTTCTGATATTTTGATTACACTGTATCAAAGTGGTGAATTGCAACAAAAGGTAGAAGTAGCTCTAGCTTCATAATATCTAAATTTGTGATATTTGTGATATTTGTGATGTTTTTATTGTCCTTGAAATTTAGGGATATCCTATTTTCAGGGACTTTTTTTCTGGCTCAAAATTGTAAGTAGGGCTTGCTGAAAAAGTCATTCCAATTGATTGATTTATAGCAGATTGCAGATCAATGAGGGGTTGCTCAAGCTATGGGTGGAATTTTTGCGGTGATTGGTACTCCCACCTGTGCGCCCAAACCTCGCGGAAAGTCCCCTGGTTGGAAACCAGGAAAAAAGCGTCACCGTAAAAACCCTTGTCCCATTGTTAAAAAAACAGTATCACTACCACTTAAAGAACCTTCTGCTGCTGTTTAATACCTAAGATTATTCATACTTTTGCTCCCGTCTGTTATGTATCGGCTCAATAAGTAGGGGTAGGAGAGGAAAATAAGTGAAGCGAGATACACAGAGTGTCATAAAATAGGAGACATGACGCAAAAGCTTATTAAGAGTGACTTTTCAGAATTAGATTTGCTGCAAACCATAGAGCCAAAAGGGATTGCAGACGAATCCATGCGTCAGACAGTAGAAGTATTACTGAAACTTATAGAGAAATTACAATCAAAAGTAAAAGGCTTAGAGTCAGATAACTCTTGAACTCCTAAATCATCAAGAATAAAGAATAAATATCCCCGACTTCTTCAAGAAATCAGGGATATAATTATGAATTGCTATATTATGCAAATTAGACGGTTAATGATTGTAATTATTAGTCCGAGGACTACGCGCCCCAGCAACTGCACCCATCAATGCGGCTGCTAAACCTAATAAAGAACCTAAAACAAACCACCACAAGGTTCTCGAAGTTGCTGCGGCAATTTCACGAGTTTGTTCAGCAGTTAAGGCTGGTAAATTCTGTGGTATGGTACTACCTTGCCCTTGGATTTGATTCATTACTGCTGCTGCATTGTAAGCAGCTACACCAAAAGCGCCCCATACTCCATTTGCTAATAGAAAAGAGCTAACTGCTAGAGTTGTTCCCCACAAAATGGCACCGTTAAGTAGGGCTGTATCTCTGTGCATTGGTCCACAAGCACGGGTTGTTACCCAACCACCTAAAAATAGGGAAAGCAATAAAGCCAAAGTTGACCAAATGCCAACATTACTGATAATACCTGCGGCAATTGTGCGTGGTGCTAAAGAGTCAGCAATTCTACCTGCACCTAAAGCCCCAAAAAATGAACTTAATATTAATTGAGTAGCTAAAGCAACCAAAACACCGGAAATTATTGGACCCCAACGCACTCTATCCCGATATTCTGTCACTCGTGTTGCTACGGCAGTTTCAGGCTGAATAATTTCATCCCCTACTCGATTTACGTATGACATAGTTTATTTTTCCTCTTGCTAGTTCAGCAAATTTTTTCAGGTATATTTATGCTTATATTTAAAATTAAATTGCTATTTTGCATTTTTAATATCTATCACTGGAAAGAGTTAATCACTATGCCTTTAGTTAGAATAAATATCTTTGAATTCACTTAGATAGGGGTTGCTAAACAAGTTTTTTGCTGAAGATTAGGAGTCAGAATAATGAATATAAAAGCTAAAAATTTTTTTGAGCTTTGATGGGATCAAGGCTTATTTATTGCATATTATTAGCTTTGAATAGCCGTGAAAATATCAATCTATGAAAGTAACGACATAGGAGTCATACGCCAAGCTATACTATCAGCAATCCCTAAATTAAGTTTAGAGTTGCCAAAACAATACAGGCAGGTATTCTACCTGTATTTGATCTGTAGGTTATTATATATAAGTGATGCCTATGCCATAAACAACTTCCGCTGTGACAATACCTAAATATAAATCAATAACTGCGCCTTGAATTATATCAGTTGTACTTAAAAGCATAAATTTACCTGACAAAAAGCAAATAGCTGGATAGACTGGATATATTTTATTTTTGCATTCTCTGAATGCAGATGGCCAGAATTACTGGAACTTTTTGGATATTCTTGTCATCCTATATTTTCATGCTCCCACACCTGTAAATGGGAATTATATTAATTAAATTGATAGTCTTACCACTTCTCGCTCTAGTATAAATGATCGCTTAGATGACTATATACAGGAAAGGATTTTAGTAATTATCAATTTTGGCAGATTTTGTCAATGTGAATAAATACAGTTTTCAAAACTAAATATTTTTGTTTTAATGAACAAACAAAAACTTAACTAAAATTTAAGGAAATTTATGGTATACAAACAAACATCATTTTTAGTAGTTATTCTCCTATTCGGTAGTTTGATGACTACCACTCCTGTAGTAGCTGAGGGTGCAGAAGTATTAGTTGCACAAGCCAGAAATCCAAGGTTAAAGGAATTGTTCGAGGAAGGTCGGAGACTGGTAGATGCGGGGGATTATAATGGGGCGATCGCCAAATATCAGGAAGCGGGGGAATTAGATCCCAGAAATGCCAAAATTCATTCGGGTATTGGCTACTTATATGCTCAACAAGGTAATTTTCAGTTAGCATTAACTGCTTACCGTCGAGCCATCGCTATCGACCCTAACAATAGTGATTTTTATTATGCCGTAGGTTATATCAAAGGTAACTTAGGAGACACCAACGGAGCCAAAGAAGGTTATCGTCGAGCCATCCAGCTAAACCGTGGTAATGTTAATGCTTACTTAGGATTAGGCGTAACCCAAACTAGTTTGGGAGATTATGAATCAGCAATGTGGGCTTATGAACAAGCAATTAACCTGAATAGAAATAACCCCCGCACCTATGAATTGATGGGTTCAATGTTTAAACAACGAAGACAAACTCAACAAGCCAGCAATGTATTAAGAAAAGCCCTAAGTTTATATCGTACTGCTAATGACCCGGAAGGTGCAGACAGAGTAGAAGCAATGCTGCGAGAAATAGGAGGTTAATTTAGCGCCAGCCAGTTAATTTTACTAGCAATAGGCATTCGCCAACCCGTCCCAAAAGCGCGGTCAGTAATTTTCAGTCCGGGGGGTGCTTGTCGGCGCTTAAATTCAGCGCGTGCCACCATTTGTAAAACTCGATTTACAATTACTTGATCGTGACCTGCTGCAACTATCTGTTCTGCTGATTGGTGTTCATGAATCAGGCGTTGCAAGATATCATCTAATATCTCATAAGCAGGGAGAGAATCTTGGTCAACTTGACCGGGTTTGAGTTCCGCACTAGGCGCTTTAGTGAGGATATTTTGGGGAATAATTTCTTTTTTGTGATGGAAATTTAACCAATTACAAAGAGAATAAACACGGGTTTTCGGCACATCTGCAATTACCGCTAAACCGCCATTCATATCACCATAGAGAGTGCAGTAACCAACTGCCATTTCTGATTTGTTACCGGTAGATAAAAGCAAATGACCAAATTTATTAGCGATCGCCATTAATAGATTACCACGAATTCGGGATTGAATATTTTCCTCAGCAATCCCAAATTCAGTTCCTGCAAACAATTCAGCTAAAGAATTATCAAATCCTTGCATTAATTTCCCAATTGGTAAAATCTGCGTTTTTATTCCCAAATTATCCGCTAATGCTAAAGCATCACTAATCGAATGTTGGGAACTATAAGGAGAAGGCATCAAAATCCCAAAAACATTTTCTTTACCTAATGCAGCGGTAGCAATTGCAGCTACTAAAGCTGAATCAACTCCACCACTTAAACCCAAAATCACTTGAGAAAAGCGACATTTACGAATGTAATCTCCGACTCCCAAAACTAAAGCGTGCCAAATTTCTTCATCTTCTGATTCATAAATTGGTGACACAGAATCTAATTTTAAATCTCGTTGTGTTTCATCAAATTCAACAACTAATAAATCCGCATCAAAACCTTTAGCACGACAGATGATTTCACCTTGACGATTTAAACCAAAACTGCGCCCATCAAAAATTAAATCATCATTTCCACCAACTTGATTAGTATAAATTACTGGTTGCTGAAAATTTACTGCGCTATGTTTCAGCATTGCTTCTCTTAACTTCTGCTTACCAACAGTGTAAGGTGAAGCTGATAAATTTACAATTAAATCTACACCTAAAATTGATAAATCAGCAATGGGATTAACTGCATAACTACGTTTACCCCAAAATTCTTCATCATTCCATAAATCTTCGCAAATTGTCACCCCGATATTGATATCATCCAAAGTGAAATAATTTGCTTGTAACCCTGGTTCAAAATATCGTTTCTCATCAAATACATCGTAAGTTGGTAATAATCGCTTGTGGAAATATTGTTTAATTTTTCCTGCTTCTAACCAAGCAATGCTATTAAATAAAGTTTTCCCTCCAGCGATGTGGGCTTCTGCATTTCTAACAACAGTTCCCACCAAAACAGCTAAATTAGGTGGTAAATCTTGAGCTAATTTTTTTAATGTGATCTGCATGGCTTTGACAAAACTAGGATTTAATAATAAATCCCTTGGTGGATATCCACATAAAGAAAGTTCTGGTGTTAATAATAAACGTACACCTGCTGATGCTGCTTGTTGTGCAGTTTCTAAAATTTTTTGGGCATTTCCAGACAAGTCACCAATGATAGGATTTAATTGAGCAATGGCTATTTTCATAGAATTTGGTAATTGGTAATGGGTAATTGGTAAATAATTTTTCTCTATTCTCTATTCCTTCTTAACTGTCACCTGTCACCTAATTTAAATAAACACTAAAGGTTTATCTTTAAATGGTGCGAAAGCTTCAGCATCAAACTTATATAAACTAGCAGGACGACCTGCACCTCTTGATACTTTAATTCCGGTATCTGATAAAAATCCTAACTTCAGTAACCGCGCTCTAAAATTAGAATAATCTGAAAAATTATCTCCTAAAACCGTCGTGTATAACTGATATAAATCGTTGAGAGTAAAAGTTTCTGGTAATACATCAAAAGCTACAGGGCTATATTCTAATTTATTTTTCAGTCTCCTATGTCCATAGGTGATAATTTCATTATGGTCAAATGCTAATTGGGGTATTTGTTTAACTGGATACCAAGCAATACCAGCGACTTTATCAGCAATTAATTCTGCTTCCTCAAACCGAACTAAAGCAAAATAACTAACTGATAAATAACGAACTCCATAACTATCAATTTTTTCACGTGGATCACGATTTGGTCCACCAAAAGTATAAAGTTGTTCGAGATAGAGGTTATTGACCTTAATTTTTTCTGCCATAATGCGATAAGCTGCATCTTCTAAGGATTCTCCTTGACGCACCAAAGTACCGGGGAGACTCCAAGCATTTGAAAATGGTTCTTGCTGTCGCATTACTAACAACACTAACAGTCGATTTTGGGCAGTATCTACAGAAAAAATCACATTATCAACACCGACTTTGAAATCAGCCAAAGATTGTTGATTTGTGGGATTTGAAATCTTTTTTTGATTGCGTCCTGGCATTTAAACGTACAAATGCTCCCGATGAATATAAGCAATAACAGGGGGTGTGAGAGTTTCGGGATCTTTTTGTTCACGAAAAGCTGTAGAGGAAACATCTAAACCAGTTATACTAGCGATCGCAATTTTTCCTCCTAAATCCCTAATTTCCTCCAAATTAGAATCATCTATTACATAACCTGGGCGGGGAATTACCAATAATTGCACTTGTTTTAACAAATCTGCAACGTGATACCAATGTGGTAACTGACTTACTAAATCTGAACCAATGACTAAAGTATATTCAATCTCATTACCCCAGCGCAATTTGGCTTTTTCTACAGTTTCCAAAGTTCGCCAACTGCTTAATTCTTGTTCTAAACTAATATTACCTTGAGGTGGTTCTATATCCGTAATTAGCAGATTTAACATTGCCGCCCGATGATCTAAAGGTGTTTGCTGTGACTTAAAAGGATTATCAGCAGCCCAAACTGCTACCCAATCAAAACTTTCAGACAACCACTTGAGAATTTTTTGATGTCCTGCCGTTGGCGGATCTGCACTTGTTCCAAATAAAGCGATCTTTCTCATCTTACTTTGCGTCCTTTGCGTCTTTTGCGGTTCTTTTCTTGGTTTCTTCCGTCAACTGTTGCAACATTTCAGAAATCTCAACTTTCACAGAGAGCGGATTTTCTAATCTTCTTGTTTCCTCTGGTAAACTAGCAACAGAAACAGCAGTTCGTTGACGAATTGTTATTAAACTTTCAGGAGGTTGCAACTGTTTACCATCTTTCATTACCAACTGTAATAAAGGCTTTTCTGTTCCAGGAATTTCATCTAATAAACCCAACCTGTCAGAATGCAATTTATCTCCAACATAAGCACGAAAAATCTGTTTACGACCTGGATAAGTAAATTTACCACTAGACAGTTTCATCACGGGAATATCATCAATATCAACAAGTTTGTAAACTCCATTCACAGGAGAACCTGTTACTAATTTTGTTCCTAAACCATAACCATCAATTTCTGCACCTGCTATTTTTAGTCGCTGTATTTCCCATTCATCCAAATCACCACTTGCAAAAATTGACACATTTGGTAAGAGCGATCGCACTTGTTTTGATAAGCTAACTAAATCTCCAGAGTCTAACCTCACCCCAGTTAATGTTATTTCTCCACTATTGACCTTTACAGCTAACTGTTGAGCCGCAGCGACTGTATCATAAGTATCTATCAACAATGGCGCACCCGGAAAATATTGATGAAAGGCAGTAAACGCCTGTTCTTCACTCCCTTCTAGGGCTGACAATGCCATCACTAAAGCGTGAGCCATTGTACCACTGGGTTTTTGTCCTAGCTGTAGTGCTGCTAACACATTGGAAGTTGCATCTAAACCACCTGCCAAAGCTGCCCGTGCTGCCCATAAAGAGGCTTGAGGACTAAAAGCTCTTCTCGTGCCAAATTCTAAAAGTGTGGCTTTTTCACCTGCAATATCACGTAATCTTGCTGCCTTGGTAGCAATTAAAGTTTGATAATTAAGAGTGTTTAAAAGATAGGTTTCTACTAACTGTGCTTGCCATAAAGGCGCTTCAATTCTTAATAATGGCTCATTGTTAAATACCACCGTTCCTTCTGGTACTGCCCATACATCCCCGCTAAAAGCCCCTCCAGCTAATAATGACCAAAAACGCTCTGGTGCATAGGTAAAAATTCCCGTTCCCTGTAAAGCCGCAATTTGGGCAGAATTAAAGCTGAATTTAGCCAAATATGCCAAAGCTTGCGCCAAACCCATTGCGATTAAATAACCAAAACCTTCAGGTAAGCGCCTGGCAAATAATTCAAAGCTGGCTCGTTTTTGTTCTATGCCTTCACCTGTGTAACAAGCTGCCATTGTTAGCTGGTAAAGGTCTGTCAGCAAGCTATAGTCTTCAGGACTGAGATTCAATTCTGGGTTTTGCTGGCTGTTCTGATCATAGTTGACATCTGAAAAAGTTGTCATCTGAGAGCGTCCTGCTAAGAGTGCGTCTCTGATTATGGTAGTTTCTACCATAATTAATGTCAAGCCTTGGCAAGATTATCCCTGAAAACCTTGCCAATACAGGGTAATTAATCTGCAAATGCCTATTATTTTATAATTTGTAATAGTAATATGGAATAATTACGCCTCAAAAATCTTCTATTAAGTAGAAAGGCGCAAAAAATCTCTTCCCTCCAGCATAGCTGCCTTGTGATCACGACAATCTTTAACGCCGACCTACTTACTCCTTTGCAGTTACAATTAGAATTAAAGGGAAAAGTTTGAATTATCGATTAAATAAAGTATTGCAAACATATCTGAAAAAACATTGCAAAACTTGTCAAGATATTGCGAAGATGAGTAACCAATAAATATCAGCATTAAAGTATAGATATCTCAGATAAAAGGCATAAAAAAAGGAGTCTCAGTTTATGGCTATCTCCAAAATGCTTGCTAATATAACTCAGTTTGTTTCTGAAGCTTTCATGCGGATTTTTTCCCCCACAGATGATGCTTATCCTATGATTGGTTTTCAACCTTTTACAGGTATTCCTTATAAGGAACGCAACGCTGCATCTTGGTAAATTTTTAATCAGAAGTCAGAATCAGCAGGGTGCGGGGGGCAGGGTGCACAGGAGAAGAGTTTTGTTTTTCCCCTTGCTCCTCTGCTCTCTTCCCTGCTACCGAGCAAGATTTTCAAACACTGGTTTTTGTAGCAACCAATCCTTACCCACTTGAATACTAATATCCGAGCCGATATTACCAGTGCTTTCCACTCGCACTTCTCCAAAACCTAAAGTGTTACGAATTGACTCAGCACTCTCACTGTCACCTTGTTGAGCAACAATATGAGTAGTTTCTAGCGGTTCGCCCCAAGGTCGAGAGATAAAAATATTACGATATCCGGCTTGTTCTAAGGCTGTAATTAAGGGGCGAATTTGAGAGCGATCACCACCTGTGCTGTCTTGAATGGCTACACGTAAACTAGCAGGATTGATTATTTCCGAGTCCAATGATTCCGCCGACTCCAAACCAAAGTTTTGAACCATTAATTTATTAATTGCACGTTTGTATGGGACCCAGTAACTAGCCTCATACTCATTTTTGTCACTAAAACGACCAGGAAGCATTAACATCTGCATATTGGAGCGATTGGTGCGCGCCCCAAAACCAACTAACGCCACAAGTTCCTCAACAGATAAATTAGTATCGATATGTTCTTTAACGGTATTGAGAATATCTGGTAAGCGTGTTAATGTCGATGGTGTAAGACTTTGTTCAATTAAAGCACGCAATACCATCTGTTGGCGCTGAATCCGGCCAATATCTCCGAGTTCATCATGGCGAAAACGGAGTAATTGCAGTGCTTGAGTACCGCCTAAATGCTGTTTACCTGCCTTTAAATTAATATATAAATGCTGGGAATCATCCTGATATTTCATATCTTTGGGAACATAGACTGTTACCCCACCCAAGGCATCAATCAATTTGCCAACGCCCAAGACATTAATGCGGACATAACGATCAATTCCCACTCCACCCAAGAGATTGCTAACAGTTTTAGCTGTTAAAGCAGGACCGCCATCGACATTGGTGGCGTTAATTTTTTTGATGCCGTACCCTTCGATTTCTGTACGAGTATCTCTGGGAATGGAAAGCATGACTATTTTTTTTGTCTCTGGATCAAACTTGATCAAGAGCATCACATCAGCAAGACCATCAAAAGAATTTATCTGGGGTAGATACCTGAGTTCTTTGGTTTCATTGGGTGGGTTTTGAACATCTGGAGGTAGTACACTCATCCCCATAACTAAGATATTCACAGGGCGAGTTAATTGAGAAAATTGGAATCCATTTCCAGAAATGCGATCGCTATCAAAAACTGCTGCTTCCTTAGCACTTAACTGTGCTTGCTGCAAAGGTGTACTTTCCCAAGAAACAGCTAACAAAGCCCCTGCCATACCTGACACAATTGCAATCCCACCCATACCCACCGCAAACCATAGCCAGCGACCAGATTTTGACTTGCGAGAGTGTTTGGCTTTGGCTTTAGCTTTAGCTGATTTATGATCTTCTGCTGATGTTCTTTGACTAGTCACAGATTCCCTCACACTGACTGATAAAATACCGTAAATTTTTTGACTCAATATATGTAGACAAATCAGACTATGATAGATAAATCTTAATTAATAGTGCCTACCTAATTACCTATCGTAGATACTACAAGACCTTTACCCGCATTTCTGTTGATTTTTGAATCATCAGGAGAGATTGACAAAATTATGGCAATAATAAACCTCATCTGACTATATTTGGTGGTAGATTGGCTGTAAAGTCCTGTATCAATCCTAAAAGTCCTCAAAACAAAAAGATTTAGTCTTTATCCATTATTCGCTCTGCCAAACTACTAAATCCTGGTAAACGGCAAGACTTACCTTGGATGACGCGGAAAATTAACCAAACACTCACTAAAAAATAGCCAGATGTGAGGAAACTATTCAGAATTAACAAACGCAATGCCAAAAAATCTGTAGTTGCAGATCCAGTCGCTAACAATAAATAACCTAACATCCATGTAAAACCCAAGGTAATGGACAGACGACTAGCAGCAAGTTGTTCCCGACTACCCTGACGGCGATAGAGACTCCAAAGGGCAGGAAAAAAGCCGATGACAGGAATTAAGTAGAAAAGCAGCAATCTTCTGGAAGTAGCTAGTTCTTCAGCATCTGAGTAGTTGTCAATTGGGGGTAAATTTTGCATTGTGGTTGGTCTAATCATAAACTAGAGAAAGGAACGAGATTCATATAGTTAGAGATAATAGTCTGTAAACAAGAATTTAGCTTAAGTCCTATTTAGTTTTATCCCCAATCATCTGAAAATGCAGACACGTAAGCTACTCGACTGGTGGCAAAAATTTACACCAGTAGCGCGAATCGGGGCGATCGCGCTATTCGCTCCCCTATTAGTTCTCAATGGTTGGGCGCTAGCGGCCATTTTCAATTATTTCCATTCTTTGATCGTTATTTTAGTTGGTGCTTCAGTGCTGGCCTTCCTGCTCAACTACCCGGTGAGTTGGATGGAAAGGCACGGTGCTAAACGCGAACAAGTTGCTATCTTAGTATTTTTATTAGCTTTATCGATTTTACTGGCGCTGGGTGTCACCCTCTTTCCTCTAGCCCTGACCCAAGCCCAGCAACTGGTAAACCGCTTACCAGATTTGATAGACTCCGGGCGATCGCAGTTAATGATTTTAAACGAGAAAGCCGAGATGATGGGCTTACCGATTAATCTTGATGCCATAGCGGTGCAAATTAATGATCGCGTCAAAGGGCAACTACAAGCCATAGCCGGACAAGTCCTGAATCTGGCTGTCGTCACCTTCACCAGCCTGTTAGACTTTCTGCTGACAATGGTTTTAACCTTCTATTTATTGCAGCATGGCGGTGAACTCTGGGAAAGCCTAGTAGAATGGCTACCGACTAAATTTCGTGAACCTTTTTCCAGAACAGTACGTCTGAGTTTTCAAAACTTCTTTATCACCCAATTAATTTTATCTACCTGTATGGCATCAGCCCTGATTCCCACATTTTTGTGGTTGAAAGTGCCTTATGGGTTGTTATTTGGCCTCACTATCGGCGTTATGGCGCTCATCCCCTTTGGCGGTTCTGTGGGTATTGCCGTCACCACCTTGTTAGTTTCCTTACAAGATGTTTGGATGGGCGCTAGAGTGTTAGCCGCAGCAGTCATCGTGCAGCAAATTCTCGAAAATATCATTGCACCCAGGATTTTAGGGAGTTTTACAGGTTTAAATCCAGTTTGGATACTTATTTCCGTCTTGACTGGAGCAAGAATTGGTGGACTTTTGGGCGTAATTGTGGCAGTTCCTTGTGCAGTTGTCATTAAGACAGTTATTAGCGCCATCCGTCCGCCAATCATGGTTAACGATGCAGAACATTCCCTATCTGGAGAGATAGACACACCAATAAAACCAGAGGAAGTTGCTTCAGATCCAGCTAAAAATTCCCTGAGTATTTCTGATAGCGTCCCCTGTCGTCAACCTTAATCATCCTCATACTCTACCCAAGAATGAGGAATTTTTGAAACTGCTACCTTGAGTGTTACATCCGGTGGCTTTATCAAAACTAGATTATGCAATTTATGAGAGAGAAATTAACAATTATATCTGTGAGGACGAGAAAATGTGTCATAAAAATTCACAGATTTTATCTAATCTGAGAGGATAGGTAAATTAAAATGATTCAACTTATCAAAAACAGATTTTAAAAATCACAGCAGCTACAAATTAGGATTTTAGGAGTCATATTGTTGTAGGACAAATCATCATAGATATGAGAATTTAAGGAAAAGATATGGCAGTAAATGAGCGAGACAAAATACGTCACTTATTGGTTGTCTACGATCCAGAAGGACAGAGAACTATTCCCCTACTAGAAGCTACCTACTCTCTAGGAAGGGACAACAGAAACGCTATTGTCCTACGTTCCAAGTCTGTATCCAGACAACACGCGATTTTGCTGCGTGTAACGATTCCTCACACTGAACAATATGGCTTTCGCATTGTTGATGGTAACTTTCAGGGTAAAAGGAGTACCAACGGCTTATTTATTAATGGTACTAAATGTTTTTCTCACAACCTTCAACATGGAGACATTATTGCTTTTGGTAATCCCCAAGCTCAAGCTAAATACTATGCCATTTCCAACCTCTCAGAAGAAGCATTTGGAGAATCTTGTACAGCGGCGGATCTGTCTGATTTTCTCACCGCACAAGGAAATCCAGCCAATCCTTTTGACACTGTAATTGTTGCTGATACAAACATTGACAGCGCCAGTGATACTCTTTTAACTCGCCTTGCCTCTTTTCCAGAACTCATTCCTAATCCAATTATTGAAATGGATTTAGAGGGAAATATTACTTATTTTAATCCTGCCGCCGCCAATAAATTTCCCAAATTGAGAGAGATTGGCCAAAAACACCCAATTTTAGCACATTTGCTCAATGCAGTTAAAAATCAACAGGGTAATTCCTTTGTCCGCGAAGTAGAAGTAGGCAGAGAAATTTTTGAACAATCCGTTCATTATTTACCAGAAAGTGATTTAATTAGAACTTTTATTATTAGAGAAATAACCGAAAAAAAGCAAGCTGAAGCAGAATTGGAACAGCGCGATCGCTTGCTTGGGGCAGTTGCAGAAGCTGCAAATTATTTACTAGCAGAAATGGATTATGACATAGCAATAGAAAAAGCATTGGCTACCTTCGGGGCAGCGGCCAAGGGAGATCGGGTCTACCTGTTCCAAAACCATCCCCATCAGATAACCGGGGAAATAGCAATGAGCCTTAAGTTTGAATGGATAAAACCTGGAATCAAGCCATCCCTGGAAAATTGGCAAAATCAAACTTATCACACCGCTGGACTAGAACGTTGGTACAATCTTCTCTCTTCAGGAACTATCATCACTGGAATTACTGAAGAATTTCCAGACAGAGAAAAAGAACTTCTGCATCGAGACAGAATTATATCTCTGCTACTTGTACCCTTGCGGTTAGAAGAAGATTTTTGGGGCTACCTGGGTTTGGTGGACTGTACCTTAGAGCGTCATTGGTCAACCCATGAAAAATCCAGCCTGTTGACAATGGCCGCGATTATCAGTGGCGCTCGTCAGCGTCAGCAAGTAGAAGAAAAAATTCGCTATCAAGCCCTACATGATCTACTCACTGGCTTGCCCAATCGTTTGCAGTTTAATCATATTTTGGCTAAAGCAATAGAAAAAGCAGTTGAGGGGCAAAAAAGTTTAGCTGTCATGTTCCTGGATCTAGATCGGTTCAAGATCATCAATGATACTCTGGGACACACACTAGGAGATGAATTACTACAAAGTGTAGCTCAAAGACTGAGAGACTCCCTGAGATTAGCAGATACCATTGCCCGTTGGGGAGGTGATGAATTTACTATTCTATTGCCCCAAATTACTAATCCTGAAGAAGCAGCGCAAGTAGCCCCCAGAATTTTACAAGCCTTAGAACAACCCTTTTATTTGCATGGACACGAACTTTATGTCAGTGCCAGTCTGGGTATTGCCATGTTTAATAAACACAGTCCTAATGCAGAAACCCTGATTCAACACGCAGATGCTGCTTTATACTATGCCAAAGACAAAGGCAGGAATAATTACCAATTCTATAAAGTATCCCTAAATAGCAAAACTCCCGAACTCTTAAATTTAGAGAAAAGCCTACGCTATGCCCTAGACCGCAAAGAATTTCTCTTGTATTACCAACCACGAGTTAATATTATCACGGGAGAAATTACAGGGATGGAAGCCTTGTTACGCTGGTATCACCCGGAAATGGGAATAGTTGCCCCCAGTGTGTTTATTCCCTTAGCTGAAGCCAGTGGCTTAATTGTTCCTATAGGTGAATGGGCTTTACGGGAAGCTTGTACTCAAAATAAAGTTTGGCAAGAAGCGGGTTTCCCATGTATGACTGTTGCGGTGAATCTTTCTCCCAAACAGTTCCGCCAACCTCAGCTAATAGAAACAGTAATTGAGATTTTAGCAGTCACAGGTCTGGAGTCACAATATTTAGAGTTAGAAATTACTGAAACAACAGCTATTGAGGATCTCGATTTCACCACAACTGTGCTGAAAAAGTTGGAGAAAATGGGTTTACTCCTCTCCATTGATGACTTTGGTACAGGTTATTCTTCTCTTTCCCGCCTCCAGGTGTTACCATTCCACAATCTAAAAATTGATCGGTCTTTTATCAAAGAATTGGCCATAGATGATAAAGTCGCTCATATCATCAAAGCTATAGTTGACTTGGGACGCAGTTTAGGGTTAAGACTAATTGCCGAAGGAGTAGAAAAGCCTGAAGAACTAGATTTTTTGAGGTCGATTAATTGCGATGATGTCCAAGGATTTCTTTTCTATAAACCGCTTTCTGGCCAACAAGCTACAGAATTAATCAGGAATAAATTGAAGATATGCCCACGAAACCTAGCCTCAGATGGGTAATAGCTAAAAATCAAAACATGGTTCTAGCGTAGCTTGGCGTTAGCCATACACCACACTGTGCTACCAAATATCAAGAGGCTTTAACTGCTGATTCCTGTAAATATCACAATCACTTACCTGCGAGGAAATTTTATGACCCGTTCCAAAATAGTCGCCATTATTACAGGTGCTATTTCTATTCTTTTAGCTATAGTTTACCTAATTGTTGTCCAAATCCTTGACTACCGGGATATGCAACCTGCACCCATCAGCCAAATAGACTTATCTGCACAGATTACAGCACAAAGTAATTTACCTAATTCGCCACTTGACATTATTATTAAAGTGTGACCAACCCTGGATGGGGAAGCTTGCTGCATCCCTACCCTTGATTTTTAATATTCATAGAGAAAAATTGATAGTTTGTATTTGATAAACCAATCCATAGAACTATAAGAATAAATTAGATAAAATATCGTGGATTTATCTAGTTAACTAATTCCCATTTGCTCAATATAACGGTAAGCTATATCTAACAATATTAAGCAAAGATAAATTGGCGCTATTTTTCCTAGCTAATATCTTCAGGGATCAACGCTTATTGATGCCCAAACAGTAATATTCACTGCCAATACAGAGGTAATTTCATGTCTCAGTACCTGCTAGAGACCGTTTGGTTGGTCCCTTGCTATGCTTTATTAGGTGGTCTTTTAGCCCTGCCTTGGTCGCCAGGAATTATTCGCAGAACAGGCCCACGACCCGCAGGTTATGTCAATTTAATCATGACATTTTTGTCATTTTTACATTCTGTAATTGCCTTTGCTGCCACTTGGAATCATCCTGCTAAAGAAGTATTGATTCCTTGGCTATCCACCGCAGGTTTAAACCTGACTATTAATTTAGAAATATCCTCCATTAGTGTGGGTGCATTAATTGTCATCACCGGGTTAAATTTCCTCGCTCAAGTTTATGCTGTGGGTTACATGGAAAGGGACTGGGGATGGGGACGTTTCTTTTCTTTATTAGGATTGTTTGAAGGTGGGTTGTGTGCATTAGCTTTATGTAACAACCTGTTCTTCAGTTATGTAATTCTGGAAATTCTGACTTTAGGAACTTACTTATTAGTGGGTTTATGGTTTAGTCAACCTTTGGTTGTTACTGGTGCGCGAGATGCGTTTTTAACCAAACGGGTTGGTGACTTGTTCTTGCTAATGGGAGTGCTAGGACTGTGGACTTTAGCCGGAACTTGGGATTATCAAGACTTAGCAATTTGGGCGCAAACTGCAAAAGTAGACCCCACAATTATTACTTTAGTTAGTTTG
Organism: Nostocales cyanobacterium; assembly: GCA_004293145.1. Lineage (GTDB taxonomy): Bacteria > Cyanobacteriota > Cyanobacteriia > Cyanobacteriales > Nostocaceae > RDYJ01. The sequence goes on from RDYJ01000028.1 coordinate 32,193, forward strand.
GCATTAATCGCCGGTCCAATGGGTAAATGCGCCCAGTTTCCCTTGCATTTATGGTTAGATGAAGCAATGGAAGGACCCGTTCCCAGCACCATTTTGCGGAACTCGGTGGTAGTTGCTAGTGGTGCTTATGTGCTGATTAAATTACAACCTGTGTTGAGTTTGTCTCCTGTAGCTTCTTCCGCAATGGTGGCTATTGGTGCGGTTACAGCTATTGGTGGTTCGTTAATAGCGATCGCTCAAATTGACATTAAACGCTGTTTATCATATTCTGTTAGTGCTTACATGGGATTGGTATTTATTGCCGTAGGCACACAACAAGATGACGCTGCATTATTATTAGTTCTCACTCACGCCATCTCTGCGGCACTTTTAGTCATGAGTACGGGTGGCATTATTTTGAATAGCATCACCCAAGATGTTACTCAACTTGGTGGTTTATGGTCACGTCGTCCCATTTCCGGTTTAGCATTTATTGTGGGGACATTGGGGTTAATTGGTTTTCCCCCTTTAGGCAGTTTTTGGGCATTAATAGAATTGGCTAATGGGTTGTGGGAAACTCAACCTTGGTTAGTGGGAATTATTATTGTTGTCAATGCTTTAACAGCCTTTAGTTTAACTAGAGAATTTTGCTTAATCTTTGGTGGTAAACCCAAACAAATGAGTGAACGTTCCCCAGAAGCTATTTGGTTGATGGTTTTGCCAATGATGGTTTTATTCGGAATGGTTTTACATCTGCCTTTAGTGTTGCAAAGTTTATCTTTATTACCGAATTGGGAAACCTTGGATAAAGATTTAGCACTGCTGTTAATGTGGTCAAGTATTTTCGGTTGTAGTATTAGCGCAGCCATTTATTTAGGCAATATTCCTAAACCAATTCGTTTACCCTGGCAAGGTTTACAAAACTTACTTGCTTACGATTTCTATACCCCAAAACTGTACAAAATCACCATCATTTTTGGAGTAGCCCAACTGGCTAAATTAGCTGATATGGTTGATAGATTAGTAGTTGATGGCATAGTTAACTTTGTTGGTCTATTCTCCCTGTTAGGTGGTGAAGGTTTAAAATACAGCACCAATGGACAAACTCAATTTTACGCCCTCACAGTTTTATTAGGAGTCGGTGTTTTAGGTGCTTGGGTGACATGGCCTTTCTGGGGTGTGCAGTTCATAGATTTAGTTTTTTAAATATCTCTGATTGAGATTGACAATCTTAATCTAAAATAAGAACTGGCATTTTTATCACTTTGGGATAATTCCGTGGCAATAAAACAGCAAAAAAACCATTTTTCCAGAAGAAACTTCCTGCAACTGGGTACAGGTGTAATTGGTGCAGGAGTGTCTGTAGGTGTGGCTTCCAACTTAGCTACACCTGAAGTAGCAGCCGCACAAAATATAACTAACCCTGACGAGGCGCTAAAAGCATTATTGGATGGTAACGACAGATTTGCCAGCCGAAAACGCCGCTATGAACACCAAAGTTATTCACGCTTACAGGAAGTTGCCAAAGGTCAGAAACCCTTTGCTTCTATTCTCGGCTGTGCAGATTCTAGAGTACCTGCCGAAATAGTTTTTGACCAGGGATTAGGCGATTTATTTGTCTGTCGTGTGGCTGGTAATATTGCTGCTCCCGAAGAAATTGGTAGTTTAGAATATGGCAGTTTAGTATTAGGATCAAAAGTAATTCTTGTACTGGGTCATGAAAGATGTGGTGCTGTAGATGCAACTCTTAAAGGCGAAGAAGTACCTGGAAAAATTGGTAGTTTATTACAGGCTATTAAGCCCGGAGTAGATAAATCTAAAGGGCAACCAGGAGATAAATTAGAAAACGCCTGTAAAGCTAACATTTTGGTGCAAATTGAAAACTTGAAATCATCACCGGTTCTATCGGAATTAATCAAGTCCAACAAACTCAAAATAGTTGGTGGTTATTATGACTTAGACACTGGTAAAGTTAGTTTAGTTAGTTAACTCGCTTTAATAAATGGGTAAAAGGTAATAGTAATCAAACATTTACCAATTATCCATTACAAATTACCCATTACAAATTACCCATTATGCTCAGTGTTTTAATTTGGTTGCCAATAATTGGCGCTGCAATTATCGGATTTTTACCAGATACAATTGTTCCTAAAAATAGAATTAGGCTAGTATCTTTAACTCTGTCATTTATAGTTCTATTGTGGAACGGTTTCATTCTCCTCAAATTTGATCTCAAAACTCCAGGAATGCAGTTTCAGGAGTATTTACCTTGGAATGAAACCTTGGGTTTAAGTTATCAATTAGGGGTTGATGGGCTATCAATATTAATGTTGATATTAAATAGCTTATTAACTTGGATAGCAATTTACAGCAGTAGTCAACATACCGAACGCCCTAGACTTTTCTATTCAATGGTTTTATTAGTCAGTGGTGGCGTTGCGGGTGCATTCTTAGCTCAAAACTTACTGCTTTTCTTCCTGTTTTATGAACTAGAATTAATCCCCTTTTATTTATTAATTTCCATTTGGGGAGGAGAAAAACGCGCCTATGCTGGAATGAAATTTCTGATTTATACAGCAGTTTCCGGGGCATTAATTCTGGCGACATTCTTGGGCATGGTATGGTTGAGTGGTTCTCATAGTTTTGCCTTAGATGCGGTTAATACCCAAAATATTTCCGCAGGAATGCAACTGTTATTATTAGCAGGAATAATATTAGGTTTTGGGATAAAAATTCCCTTAATTCCTTTCCATACTTGGCTACCGGATGCTTATGTTGAAGCTTCTGCACCCATCGCCATTTTATTAGGTGGAGTTTTAGCAAAATTAGGAACTTATGGACTATTGCGGTTTGGGTTTGGTTTATTTCCCCAAGCTTGGAATATAGTTGCACCAACATTAGCAATTTGGGGCGCTATCACGGCAATTTATGGGGCAGTAATAGCGATCGCTCAAAAAGACATCAAACGCATGGTAGCATATAGTTCAATCGGACACATGGGCTATATTTTACTCGCAGCCGCAGCTAGTACCAACCTCGCCTTAGTTGGTGCAGTCGCGCAAATGTTCAGTCATGGAATTATTCTCGCTATCCTCTTCCATTTAGTCGGAATTATTGAAGCCAAAGTAGGCACCAGAGAACTAGATAAACTCAGCGGTTTAATGAGTCCTATTCGTGGTTTACCTATCATCAGTGCCTTACTTGTTCTTGGTGGTATGGCCAGCGCCGGTATTCCTGGTTTAACAGGTTTTATTGCCGAATTTATCGTTTTCCAAGGTAGTTTTTCCACCTTCCCCATACC
>RDYJ01000197.1 GCA_004293145.1 Nostocales cyanobacterium
GTCATTGGTGGGGGTGGCTTTGGTGAAACCTATCTTGCAGAAGATACAGAAGAAAATCGTTTAGTTGTTATCAAAACCCTGAAACGGGAACAATGGGAAAAACCAGACTTTGCAGATAGACAAAAAAGATTTCGACAGGAAGCATTATCTTTAGCTAGATGTCATCATCCTCATGTAGTTCAAGTTTACGACATATTCCTAGAAAATGGACTGCAAACTATAGTCATGGAATATATTGAAGGGGAAGATTTAGAAAAATATACAGAAGCATATACAGCAGAAAATGGCTACTTGTCAGAAACTGAAGCATTGAGTTACATTAACCAAATTGGACAAGCTTTAGAAGTCGTTCATGAACGAGGACTTTTACACCGGGATGTGAAACCCAATAATATTTTACTACGACGGAAAACCAAGGAAGCGGTATTAATTGATTTTGGGTTAGCGCGAGAGTTTCAACCGGGAAAAATTAGAAGCATGACTGCGAGTAAAACGGAAGGTTATGCACCCATAGAACAGTATGAACGACGGGGAGATTTTGGTTATTATACTGATGTTTATGCTTTAGCTGGGACGTTGTACACTTTGTTAACTCTGAGAGTTCCCATTCCTGCTAATTATCGCGCTGAAGATGATGTAATTTTACAACCTCCGAAAAAATATAATCAGAATATTAGCGACAAGGTAAATGCTGCTATTCTCAAAGGTATGGAGTTAGAACCCCAAAACCGTCCGCAAAGTGTACGGGAGTTTCGGGAAATTTTGGGTTTCGTAAATAAACCTGCACCTATTTCTACACCTCAACCAAGACAACAACAAAATATTCCTACACCTCCACCACCTCCACCTGTAAACACTGTTCGTTTACCACAACCAGAAAATTCTTCTTCTTTCGTATCTAAGATAAAGGAAATTTTCATTCCTCAAATTTCTACACCTCAACCAAATAACCCACAGGTAGAATTAAAATCAGATGTAGGAATGGATTATAGAAAACTGCAAAACTACCTTAAAGCAGGAAAATGGAAAGAAGCAGATGAGGAAACAACGAGAGTAATGTTAGCGGTTGCTAAACGGGAACAAGAAGGTTATTTAGATGTTAAACACATTGATAATTTTCCCTGTGCAGACCTCCTCACCATTGACCAATTGTGGGTAAAATACAGTAATGGTAAGTTTGGTTTTTCTGTGCAGAAACGAATTTATCAGGGTTTAGGGGGAACGAAAGAATATAACCAAGAAATCTGGGAGAAGTTTGGAAACAAGGTAGGATGGAGGAAAGGAGGAAGCTGGTTGTATTACAATGGTTTTACTTTTGATATAAAAGCACCAGAAGGCCACCTACCTAGCTTTTGTAGAAGAGGAATGATGAGGAATAGGTGGTTTGTGGTTGGGTGTATGTCTCTTCTCTCGCATCGAGACTTATAAATTGTAATATTTAAGGGTTACATCAAATTATTAAGTCTGAATCAGGATATCCAGGATTAAAGGATTTACAGGATGGTAATTTTTAGATAGTTTGTTTGGTGATGAAAATTGTATTTGTCTGAATCAGGATAACCAGGATTATAGGATTTTCAGGATGGTAATTTTTAGATGGTTTAAATTATGTAAAAACAATCATTCAATAACATCCTGAAAAATCACCAACTCCCCACCAAAAATCATTCAACAACATCCTGAAAATCCTCAAATCCTGGATATCCTGATTCTGACAAATAAAAATCACCAACTCCCCACCAAAAATCATTAAACAACATCCTGTAAATCCTCAAATCCTGGACATCCTGATTCTGACAAATAAAAATCACCAAATCCCCACCAAAAATCATCCAATAACATCCTGAAAATCCTCAAATCCTGGATATCCTGATTCTGACAATTAAATAAACCATTCACTCAAACTACTTGTCTATCTCAGATTTTAACCATGTTTCCAAATCACTAATATCTGTAAAATCTAATAATGCTTCTCCTAGCTTTTCCAGTTGTTCTATGTTCAGACTGTTGATATTTTCGATATAAATATCTTTTAATTTTCCAAATCTTTTTGATAACTGACGTATCAATAAAATCATCTCACCATCTTGCTTGGCTTCTTGATATACCCTTGTTTGCTTAATATCACTCACTAAAAACATTGCTTCTATCTCCTGACGGCTTAATTGTGAAAACTTGGACAATAAAACAGTCTCTAACAATTCTATAATACCTTGTTTTTCTCTGTCATTCTCAACTTCTGTATTAGTTCTGTCCATGAGGGTTTTAACTAATTCCGGTGCTTGTGCTTCCTTGCTGACAATTAACTCAATTAATCCCATACCAATTGAACCTGGTGGTAATTCATCTAAATAAATTCGTTTAATTCTCCCACTATTCATCAATTCTTGTTGATAAGCCGTCAATTCTTCTACATCTAAACTCCGTTTCGCAAATAAAGCTACTGCTTGCCAATCTTGTACAGGTTTAAATTGATTGAGATAAATATTGATTTCGGCGATTAATTCCCAGTAAAAATCCGGTTTTGGTTGAAATTGCACTTCTACAAAATAAATGGGTTTTTCTACACTATCTGCCATAAAAATCCCATCAAATCGAAATGCTTTTTCTTTCACTTCCACAGAAGTAAATTTATAATCTTTGGCGTTTTCTGTAGGTTCACCAAGAATTTCAAATAATAAAGTATGGAAAGTGAGGAAGATTTGGTAGAATATTGTGTCTGTGTGCATTATTCCTGATATTGAAATTTCTTATTTTGATGAATAAAAACCTGTTATATATGGCGCGCACAGATTTCTAGATATAACATTAGAGTAGCAAAAACTCAGAACACTGTCAACCCCCCAAGCTGAAATCACCAAAACTCGTTGATTTATTGACACCATTCTCAATAATAATGAGAATACACCCCCCTTTATTGCTAGAAAAACTTTTTTTCTCAAATCACATACAAATAACTCATATTCTCTCTGCGAACGCCAGTTGCCTCAACGGGGGGAACCCCCGCACAGCACTGGCTCCTCTGCGTGAGCAAAAAAAAGCACAAACCGAATATAATATTGATTGAACCCCAAAATCATCAACAATTCCCAAAATGCTACCTACCGTTACTCTGACTATTACCACAGGGAAGCTATCAGGAAAACAATACATATTCGATAACCGCAGCACTTGTATTATCGGTAGAAACGATGATTGCAATTTACAAATAGCCGATAATATTGATATGAAAATTTCTCGTTATCACTGCTTGTTAGATATCAACCCCCCAGAAATTAGAATTAGAGATTTAGGCAGTTTAAACGGAACTTATGTAAATGGTAAAATTATCGGACAAAGAAAACCAGAGTTAACAGCAGAAGAAGCAAAAAATATTGTACTTCCCGAATATAATTTAGGTAATCGTGATCAGGTGCAAATCGGTGATATTATTTTTAACATCTCTGTAAAATCAGAAGTTGAAAAACAGAAAACTCCAGAACTTCCCAACATCCTAGAAAATCAAAAACCCAACTTTTTAGATATTATTAAAAACATCCTCAACCTAGCAAACGCAGGTAATCAAAAACTCAAAGTAATTTCTAACTATCAAATTATAAAATCATTAGGTGAAGGTGGTTGTGGAGAAGTATTTTTAGCTCAACATCAAAAAACCAGAAACCTAGTAGCACTGAAAATCATGTTACCCGCAGTTGCAGCTACAGAACAGGGTGTGAGAATGTTTTTGAGAGAAACTGAAAACAGCAAATATTTACAACATCCCAACGTTGTGCAACTTTTAGATTATGGTTTTGCGGAAAATACCTTTTTCTTCACTATGGAATATTGCGAAGGTGGAGATGTTTGGGATTTAATGGAGAAATTAGGGGGAAGTTTACCGGTTAATATTGCTATTGATATTATTCTACAAGTTCTTGATGGTTTAAATTATGCCCATAACGTCGAAGTTCCCTATGTGAGATTAGCAGATGGAAGATTAGGAAAAGGTAAAGGTTTAGTTCATCGAGATTTAAAACCTAATAATATTTTTATTACTAAAATTGATGGTAAAATGGTGGTGAAAATAGGTGATTATGGATTAGCCAAAGCCTTTGACTTAGCTGGTTTAAGTGGTCAAACTTTCACAGGTACAAAAATGGGAACTCCTGTATTTATGCCACGTCAACAAGTGTTAGATTTTAAACATTCATTACCAGAAGTTGATGTTTGGGCAAGTGCCGCTTGTTTATATAATATATTAACAGGAAAATTTCCCCGTGATTTTGATGGTGATCCTTGGAGTAGTGTTTTAAATAATCATCCTGTACCCATTCGTCAACGTGATAATAGTATTCCTGAAGAGTTAGCAGAAGTTATAGATTTAGCATTAACAGAAAAACCGCAAATTTATTTTCAAACTGCGATAGAATTTAAGGAAGCTTTGTTAAAATCTATCTGAATATGAATAAACCAATTATTTGGATTAATGGAGACTGTTTAAGTCCTCAAAACCCCGCTTTACAAGAATATCCTAACACTCCAGCCGTTTGGGTTTGGGATGATGCTTTAATAGAAGAATGGCAATTAAGTTTAAAACGCCTAACTTTTATATATGAATGTTTGCTAGAATTACCTGTAGAAATTCGTCGGGGAAATGTCGCTGAAGAAATTATTAAATTTGCTCAAGAACATGATACTAAATTAGTTGTCACTACCGATAGTCCCAGTCCCAGATTTAATGATATCTGTAATCAAATTGAAAAGAAATTAAAATTAGAAATATTTGAAGTTGAACCATTTTTTGATTATGATGGATTTATTGATTTAAAGCGATTTTCCCGTTATTGGAAAGTAGCTGAAAAATATGTTTTTTGATAAACAAAAGACATCATGTAAACTTGATTATAAAACTGTCAATCATCTGCGTTCATCTGCGTACCCTTCGGGAAGCAAGCTACATCTGCGTTTAATTATTATATTTCAATATATTGTGCCATTAATAGTAAAATTGGAATAAATAGTTAGAAACTAAGTATATTTTATAATCATCACTAACCAGAATGCCTAAACTCCTTGCTGACATCCAAAATTTACTCTCTGATTTAATCGCTCGCTATTCCTCCCGCGTTGATTATCTCATGATTCGTTTAGAAGAAGCAGAAGGAACAGATATTTTATTGCGTGGGGACAAAGTAGAAACCCTTAGTGAAGGAATTTCTATCGGTGGTCATGTTCGTGCTTGTCATAAAGGTGGCTGGGGTTTAAGTAGTTTCAACCAGTTGGCTACTATTCAAGAAAGAATAGAAGAAGCGATCGCAGCAGCTAGGATAGTGGGAGATGAAGAAACTATACTCGCACCCATTGATCCCGTACAAGCAGTATGTAGTTTACCCTTGACAGGCATTGATCCCCGTACAGTTTCCTTAAAACAGAAAAAAGAACTGTGCGATCGCTATACTGAATTATTAAAAAGTGTTGATTCCCGCATCACCACCACCTCAGTCCGCTATGGTGACAGCAACCAAAGAGTGATTATTGCTACCTCAGAAGGAACACTCATTGAACAATCTTGGGTAGATATGGAAATGCGTTTTGCGGCTACAGCCAGAAACGGCGACACCGTACAAACTGGGAGAGAAACCACAGGTTCTCGTAAAGCCTACGAAGATTTAGTAAATTTAGATATCCAAGTTAAAAGTGCTGCCCAAAGGGCTGTGACAGCCTTATCCTTACCACCAGTTAGAGGCAATACTTATACCGTAGTTATTGATCCAATCCTGAGTGGCTTATTTGTCCATGAAGCCTTTGGACATCTTTCCGAAGCAGACATGGCCTATGAAAACCCTGATTTACTGGAAGTTATGACCCTGGGAAGGCGCTTTGGTTCCGAAGAACTACAAATTTTTGATGGTGCTGCACCCCAAGGTCATCGTGGTAGTTATTTTTACGACGATGAAGGCACACCTGCGACAACTACGCAATTAATAAAAGATGGGGTTTTAGTCGGACGTTTGCATTCTCGTGAAACTGCGGGTAAATTAGCAGAAGCACCCACAGGTAATGCCCGTTGTTTAGATTATCACTTCTCGCCCATTGTACGGATGACAAATACCTGGATTGAAAGGGGTAAGACACCAGTTGCAGACTTGTTCACTGGTATCAAAGAAGGCGTATATGCTCGTAACTGGTTAGGTGGGATGACAAACGGGGAAATGTTCACCTTTAGCGCCGGTGAAGCGTGGATGATTAGAAATGGCAACATAGCTGAACCTGTTAAGGATGTCACCCTTTCTGGTAACGTGTTCCAAACCCTCGCAGATATAGAAGCTATCGGTGATGACTTTTACTGGGATGAATCCGGGGGTTGTGGTAAAGGTGGACAAAATGGTTTACCTGTGGGTTGTGGTGGTCCAAGTTTGCGAATTCGTGATGTAGTTGTGGGGGGGGAAAGTTAATTTGTAATTCATAATTCGTAATTGTCTCTTGTTCCTTGTCAAAGTCAGGAAACCCAAATCAAAAAAAAGGAACTGCCTTTTTTATTCATATTCCTGATCTTATTCTTGATAGGTGATGATGCCTGAATTTTTAGTTTCGATTTAGTCACATTACTGAATTTGCCAAATATTAATTTTATTGTCGAATCCCCCACTAGCCAGCATTTTACCATCAGGACTAAAAGCGATATCTTTAACGGATTGGGTCAGTTCTGTTGGGTTTTTACTGGGTTCAGAAAGTAATTTTTTTAACCGACCTGTAGTTAAATCCCACAATTTAATCCCATCTTGTCCAGCACTAGCTAAGGTATTTCCATCGGGATTAACTGCAATCGCATTCACCCAATTATTATGTCCTGTTAGAGTTAGGACTCTTACACCTTGATTAACATTCCAAAGTTTAATAGTTTTATCCTGGCTAGAACTAACTAAACTTTGGCCATCCGGTGTAAAAACTAACCCAGTTATCATCTGAGAATGTGCTTTTATCTCCCGGATGAATTGACGAGAATTCAGATCCCAAAGTTTAACAACACCCTGCTCATCACCACTAGCTAAAGTCTGTCCATCAGGACTAATGGCTAATGTATAAATTGCATTATCAAAGCGTACTAATGTAGCCAGTGGTTGCTGTTGTTTTAAATCCCACAAACGAATCCCATCTAAGCCACCACTGACGAGAATTTTACTATCAGGAGTTGCCACCAAAGACAAGACCAAACTGCTATGTCCAACAAAGGAACGGCTAAACTCCAGATTTTTGAGATTCCAAAGGTTAATTTTGTAATCACTCCCGCAACTAACCAGGGTTTGGGCATCAGGTGAAATCAAGATCGAGTCTACAGATCCTTGATGCGCTCTGTTAATTGTAGCCAGCTTTTTACCATTTTGAGGATTCCAGAAGCGGATCATCCCCTCGTTTTCTGAACCACCACTGACCAATAGCTTACCATTGGGGCTGAAATTTACTGATTTAACGCTTCCCGTATGTCCTCGTAAAGTGCGAAGCAGTTGGAGATGCACAAAACTTTTGCTGTCTGAGGAATTTGTGATTACTTGATTAGCAGCCTGAGCCGGATGAGTGTATAATTCTTGTGCAATGGGAATTGACAAAGCCACGGCTGCCATAAATGCCAAGCTCAGACAAGAGCGAACAGTCTTAAGTTTATTTTTTCCTTCGGTCTTCACAGTTGCGCCTCACTTCTTCATACCCCAAAACAGCAGCATTTTCTACTGACGTGGTTTTTTCCTAGAAACTTTCATGATTGGTAAAGGTGTGCTGGAAGGCTGAGGTGGTAAATAATGTTGCACTACTGTTTCTTCTGGTAAGGGGGGATGCTGCTGCATCCGCCATAACTTGAAGACCAAGGCTACTCCTGTTGTTCCTATGCCAAAAGTGAATAATGACCAGCTATCATCCAAGCCACCTATCAGAGCATCCACTATACCCATTGTTACCAATGCGCTGATGATAGGTTCTTTGCGGTAGGCTGACTTCAAAAAACGAGGTAATACAGCGTTCATCACAGCTTACTTAGTTCCTGTTAACTGTTTATGTAATTTCTATCCAAAATACCTCAATGGTAATTTGCCTTTGTCATCTTCTACCAATTCTATGTGAGGTTGCGCCAAATAAATTTGGTAGAGACGTGGAATGCGGTACGTCTCTTAACCGGACAAATAAAGCGCATCTTGATTCAGAAATGGTATTAGCCTGTTAAGGCATATCAAATTATAATTGTTGGCAGTAAAAATAGAGGTGTGGGAATTCGCCCTATTATATGCAGTAATCTCCTCCATTTAATCAAGCTGACAATTTAGTCCTTAATTCTCTGATTGACATCTAAAATTATAACCAATTGGATTTTCCAATTGGTTACAACTCTTGTTATTACTAGCTTACAACTGAAACTACTGTCTTGGGGTGGAAACTATTTTAAACCTAACCAAGCAAGTACACCTTGATTAGTGGCATATTCAATCACCACCATTAAAATGAAGCCAATCATAGCTGCACGCCCATTCAAGCGTTCGGCATATTCGTTAAAACCAAACTTGGGTTCTTCTAGTTTGGGGGTAACGGTTGGTTGTGGTTGTGTCATAATCTAAAACTCCTCTCTTGATGATGGTGATCGGCAAAGGAAACTTAACCGTCTTTTCTGAAATACTGATGGGGCTTGAGCTTCAAACTCTTTCTTTACAATTTTTAATGTTTCTTTATCTATTGTAGGAATAGTTTGACATTAGTCAAGGGATAAATCATGGGTAAATTTGCAATTTTGAATTACTGAATACGGAAGCAGTGGCATAAATACTGCACTCTAGAATGAATCCAAAATTATTAGAGGTTATAAATAAATGGAAATCGGTGTTCCTAAAGAAACTAAAGATCAAGAATTTCGGGTGGGTTTGAGTCCTTCTAGTGTGCGGGTACTCACAGAAAGCGGTCATACTGTCTTTGTGGAAACTCTAGCTGGTGCTGGTGCTGGATTTACGGATGATGATTACCGTAATGCGGGAGCAGAAATTGTTGAGACAGCAGCAGCGGTTTGGAATCGGGAGATGGTTGTTAAGGTTAAAGAACCTTTAAAAACAGAGTATAACTTTTTGCTCAAAGACCAGTTATTATTTACTTATTTACACTTAGCTGCTGATCGGGGATTAACAGAACAATTGATTGATTCGGGAACTTGTGCGATCGCCTACGAAACCGTAGAACAACCAGGTGCAAATAGATTACCTTTGCTCACGCCTATGAGCATTATTGCAGGTAGGTTAGCTGTACAATTTGGTGCAAGATTCCTGGAACGTCAACAAGGTGGTAGAGGCGTACTTTTAGGGGGTGTACCTGGAGTTAAAGCCGGTAAAGTCGTGATTTTAGGCGGTGGCGTTGTGGGGACTGAAGCCGCTAAAATTGCTGTAGGTATGGGTGCTAGTGTCCAAATTTTAGATGTCAATGTGGAACGCCTATCTTATTTAGAAACTCTGTTTGGTTCTAGAGTAGAATTACTTTACAGCAATTCTGCCCACATTGAAACCGCAGTTAAAGAAGCTGACTTACTCATTGGTGCAGTATTAATACCAGGCAAGAAAGCGCCTATTTTAGTATCTCGTGAATTGGTGAAACAAATGCGTCCCGGTTCTGTGCTTGTGGATGTTGCTGTTGATCAAGGTGGATGTGTAGAAACATTGCACCCCACATCCCATACAAATCCAGTATATATTGATGAGGAAGTGGTACATTATGGCGTTCCCAATATGCCGGGCGCTGTACCTTGGACATCAACTCAAGCACTTAATAACAGTACATTACCTTATGTAGTCCAGTTGGCTAATTTGGGCATCAAAGCATTAGAAGTTAACCCAGCTTTAGCTAAAGGTTTGAATGTCAAAAATCATCGCTTAGTGCATCCGGCTGTACTAGAAGTTTTTCCTGATTTGGGTAAATAGGTAAGTTGCCTTGATAGCGCGAGGGGGTGGGTGTAAAAAATGGGTGTTGTCAAAAAATGGCTGTATCCCTTGATAGGCTTGATTTTGGGGCTATTCATATTGTACAACCCCTCGCGCACCTTACACAGACTGGGTTTCAGCGTTTTTTGCTCTTGACACGATCTCTGAAATGGACTACGATGAAGAGGCTCGCGCAATCGAACCTTGAAAACTAAATATACTAAGGGTTTCAGCTTCCTGCTATATTGCAATTTACAATAATCCCTATGAGGGATTGAAACTTGGCAACTACAACTAATGTAAATCCTAGAAATGTAGTTGATATTGCAATTTACAATAATCCCTATGAGGGATTGAAACCATGTTGGCTATATGTTTTTATCGCAAGATCCAGATATTGCAATTTACAATAATCCCTATGAGGGATTGAAACGCAATGCTCTAATCTGTGAATCTAATTTAGCTTATATTGCAATTTACAATAATCCCTATGAGGGATTGAAACGATCCACTTATCTTTGCTGAGATAACCATGACTAAATATTGCAATTTACAATAATCCCTATGAGGGATTGAAACTTTCAATGACATTCCTCAAGAGTACCATTCAAGAATATTGCAATTTACAATAATCCCTATGAGGGATTGAAACTCCCATTTTATTTAAAATGCCTCTCCCACCGGCATATTGCAATTTACAATAATCCCTATGAGGGATTGAAACAATTCAGCTATTCTTGTTTGTACATTTCCATTACATATTGCAATTTACAATAATCCCTATGAGGGATTGAAACATCCATTTTGCCCCAATCTCCTGAAACTTTGCGGCTTCCTATATTGCAATTTACAATAATCCCTATGAGGGATTGAAACTGCCACTGCCCCGGCTCAGATGACGACTCAGGAGATATTGCAATTTACAATAATCCCTATGAGGGATTGAAACTACTAATTCCCCTTCTAGCGCCGGGGGAATTTCCATATTGCAATTTACAATAATCCCTATGAGGGATTGAAACTGGTGGGCTGCTGCTCAAAAACATTTGATTTATAATTGCAATTTACAATAATCCCTATGAGGGATTGAAACTTATCCCTATTTTTACCCCATATCTGCACACCCCATATTGCAATTTACAATAATCCCTATGAGGGATTGAAACCCCAATTCACCCAGAGAGAGTAAAATAATGACAGAAATTGCAATTTACAATAATCCCTATGAGGGATTGAAACGTTTCCGCGCCCCTATAGCCACGCGGTGACATGATTGCAATTTACAATAATCCCTATGAGGGATTGAAACTGAAAAGCTTTAATTATAATCCTGTAAATCCTGGAAATCCTGATATGGCTAACGCCACGCTACGCTATCAGACAAATAAAAATAATCCATGAGGAAATTTAATTTACAGCAGTTTCCAAAGTTATGAGGTACACCCTAATTTATTTACTGTTAAGAGTTCCCTGTTAAGAGTTCCCTAAAACTAAAAAACTCTGTACCTC
>RDYJ01000198.1 GCA_004293145.1 Nostocales cyanobacterium
TCCTTGAACTCCTTGAACTCCTTGAACTCCTTGAACTCCTGATAACTGATATGACTCTTTGTATTAATCCTGTTTGTCCTGAAAATAATCATCCTGATAATGATGAAAATCGCTTTTGTCAAAGTTGTGGTTCTCAATTGGAATTATTAGGACGTTATCGGGTACTGCGTTTACTGAGTGATAAAACAGGATTCAGTAAAGTTTATGAAGCCTACCAACAAGACATACCAAAAATCCTGAAAATTCTCAAAGAAGAATTAGCCAACGATAGCAAAGCTGTTTCATTATTTCAGCAAGAAGTAAATGTTTTAGAACAATTACATCATCCTGGTATTCCCCAAGGGGAAGGGTATTTTCCCTATCAAACTAGGACAGGTTTAACCCTGCATTGTATGGTGATGGAAAAAATCGAAGGACCAAATTTAGAACAATGGCTAAAACAACAACAAAACCGCCCCATTTCCGAAGGACAAGCTATAGCTTGGTTAAAACAGTTAGCCGAAATTTTATTATTAGTACATAACCAACAATATCTACATCGAGATATTAAACCATCAAATATTATGATTCGTCCAGATGGACAGTTAGTATTAATTGATTTTGGCACAGCTAGAGAAATTACTAAAACCTACATAGCTAATAATGGCGGGATGACATCTATTTCTTCGTCTGGTTATAGTCCCAGAGAACAAATGAATGGTCAAGCCTTACCACAATCAGATTTTTTTGCTTTAGGACGCACCTTTGTATTTTTATTAACAGGATGCCAACCTGCCCAATTATATGATGCTCATCAGGATGTTTTAAACTGGCGACATCTGGCAAATCATGTTTCACCATCGCTATTAAATTTTATTGATTGGTTAATGGCAAATGAAGTTAATAAACGTCCTGAAAATGCCAGAGAAATATTAGATAAATTGACAGATATAGAAAATCAAGTTTCAGGAAATACCGCAGTAACAGTAAATGTAGTAGGTGGTTTGCAGACAGAAATAGTCAACCAAACAACCACAAATAAAACAGTTAAACCACCACAAAAACAACCAGAAAAATTACCATTATTAGCCTTGTTCACTGCTCTAATAGTTTCCTTATTATTACTGTGGACAGTAGCACTAGCAAACCGAAATAATAAATTTACTGTTGTGCCGGCTGACTATGGACAAGCACCAGTTAAAAAAGGCAATGTTGATTATTTTCCTTATGAAGAAGGGAAAGATAGTCAAGGGAGAGTTGCGGAATTTAATATTGCAGTTTTATCAGTAGAATATAAATGGCAATTAGGCAGCACTTATCAAATTAAATATAATGATGAAATTATTACCCTTGATTCCTTACAATCTAAATTAGAACAAGAAGGTATCCAGAAAATTATGGAAAATCCCAGCGAGATTATTTCTGTAGGAACAGCTTCTTGTGAAGGTGATGTAAATGCAGAACAAAGTCGAGCTTTAGAACGTTCAAAGCAAATTCAACTTTTAGCTAAAAAAATATTTAGTAACACATCTAGCGTCAAAGGTTATAGATTATTGAACTTAGGACAATTTCAGCGAAAAGATTGTCAAGCAAATCAAGATTCAACAGCTTATCAACGCAGTATAATTATCGTTGGAGTTAAGAAACAAGCAGAAGGTGTAATATTAGATGAAGCTTTAAGAGATAGATTAGAGAAAAAACCATTTGCTGATTTTAAATTAGAAGATTATTCATTAGGTTCAGCCGAGAAATTTAAGACAGTACCCAGTAATTTGTAATAGCTTTCTTTCTCTGCGTCTCTGCGTGAAAGAAATCTTATTAACCTTATGGTCAAAAAAGCAGACATCAGCACCAAAAAACTAATCAGTCTTGCCCCTGAAAAGGGGGTAAAATGGATGACACAAATTCCCGACATTATCACCGGAGAAATCGTCAATTCAGAATTTCAATGGCTAAACCGGGAAAGCGATGTATTAGTTAAAGCCAGCAGTCCGCAGTACGGCGAATTTCTCGTACTCAACGAGTTACAATTAAGATATAAGCCAGAAATGCCCACAGGAATGCGGGCTTATGCAGCACTAGCAGAAGAAAAATATAATCTTCCTACCTACCCCGTATTGTAAAACTTTGCCCAATCGATATTCCTACTTATGGAAAAACTGATTTCAATAAATTATTAGGTGGAGGATAACAGTGTTAGAAAAATCTTTCTTTTATCAGGAAATTATGCACAAAGGTAGAGAAGAGGGCCGGCTAAAAGAAAGGCTCTCAGGGATTGAATTAGCTTTAGATATTAAATTCGGTACTGAAGGTTTAGAATTAATGCCAGAAATATCACAAATTTCTGATTTAGAAATTTTAAGAACCATTCAAAAAGGCGTTCTCACTGTAAATAATTTAGATGAAATACAGACGATGCTTCAAAGTATTCAAACACCGCTAAATAAAATTAGCGAACCGGAAAACTCGTAATTATGAATGAATTATCAATTATTCATGCTCCCATTCCTGAATACTGCTTTAATCCTGCACGCCATAATAAGCGATTTGCACCTAAAAATATTAATAACCAACCTAAAATAGATAAAAATCCCCTGGTCAAATCTACAGGTAAACCTACCAAAATACTGGCAGGAAAATTAATCAAATAGGGGAATGGTGTAAACATGACTACATTTCGCACAACTTCTGGAAAAACTTCCAAAGGTGCAATCATTCCTGATAAAAACAGAAAAAACAAAAACCAAAAATTTTCTAAAGCTGTTGCTCTTTCCGTCCAAAAAGCAAACATAGCAAAGGTGTACTGAATTAAAAAACGTAAAGCAAAAGCCAGAACCGCAGCTAAGATAAATAACAATAAGTTGACTAAACTCGGCAACCAAAAAGCTTGGGGATATAATAGAAAAAATAATCCTATTAATAGAAATACAAAAGGCATTCGCGCGAATCTTTCTGATACGTGAGTAGCTAGATGATGAAATACTGGGTCTATAGGTTGTAATAACCGGGGTGAAAGTTTACCTTCTACCACCTCTTTTTCAAACTCAAAAATCACCCACACAACAGTAATTTGTCTAACCAGAAATACGGCGAAAAAGTAACGAGCAAAATCTACAGGTGTCAAACCAAACTTTCCCCCTTGTGCTGCTTTTATCCAGACACCCATGAGAATAATTGGTAATGAACCAGACAAAATCCATAATATTAGTTCTGAGCGATATTCCAGCATATAGGCATAATATACTGTTAGTAAAGTCAGAACTTTTTTGACAAAGTTTTTCATTGTTAATTGAGCATTTTTGAGTTTAAAAAGATAAAAAATGAGCAATATTATCTGCGTTTATCTGCGTTTATCTGCGTTTAACTATTAATTCTTGTACCTCACTTGAATGGAAATTGCTATAACTAGACAACACCAGCTTGAAAAACTCTACCAATAACTTCTTCAACAGGTGGTTCAGTTACTGTTAAATCTACCACATCCAAATCAGCTAAAATCTGTGATACGGTGCTAGTTAGTGCTTCTCTCTGGACTATAAATCTTACCGCTCGACCTTCTAAAAGTTGAATATCACCATAGGACATAAGTTTTTCTGCGGGTAATGGTTGGGCTAATTCTACATAAATTTCTCGATAAGGTGCGAAGTTTGCTAATAGTCCATCTAATCGACCATCATACATTAATTTTCCTTGGTGAATTAATAGCACTCGTTGACATAAAGCTGTAATATCTGCCATGTAATGACTTGTTAATAATACTGTGGCTTGATAAAGTTGATTGTATTCTCGTAAAAAATCCCTGACTCCGACTTGAGCATTTACATCTAGTCCTAAAGTTGGTTCATCTAAAAATAAAACTTGGGGACGGTGTAAAAGTGCGGCTAACAGTTCAGCTTTCATTCTTTCACCTAATGAAAGTTTTCTGACTGGTTGGTTGAGCTTACCTTGTAGAGATAGCATTTCCGTTAATTCACCAACTCGCCGATGAAATTCTTGATCAGAAATATTGTATACTGCGGCGTTAATTTTTAAGGAATCTATGGCTGGTAAGTCCCAAATTAGCTGCTGTTTTTGTCCCATGACTAGGGTAATTCTTTGTAAGAATGCTTCTTGACGACTAAAGGGTACAAAGCCAGCCACTTTCACTTTTCCACTAGAAGGATGAATCAGTCCTGTGAGCATTTTTAAGGTTGTGGTTTTACCAGCACCATTTGGTCCTAAGAAACCAACTACTTCCCCTGGCTCAATGCTAAAAGTAACGTCTTGAACAGCGTTAATGTTGCGATAGGTACGGCGGAAAAAGTGGGTAATAATTCCTTTAATCCCTGGGTTTTTAATAGCAACTGGATAATATTTATTTAGTTTTTCAGCTACGATAATTGACATTTTATTTTACCTTAAACGCCCTGATCTCAAAATACTAATTATTAACCATAAACCTAATAAACTGGCAGCAGCAAATAATATACTACTAACATAGGATAATTGGGATGTTGTCGCTCTATTAGAAATAGTAGCTGCTCCCATAATTAGTGAACCTACAAGGATACTAAAAGAGAGGCGGTTGGCGGCATCATCCATTGTCCGGCGCACACCATCTAAACCCCTTAATGAGAGATTCCATTGTAAAGTTTCTGAGGTTACACGGTCTAATAATAGTTCAATTTGTCTAGGAGATTGTAAAGAGAGACTTTTGATATCTAAAGCAGTGCGAAGCAGTGATCTCACTGGACTATCTCCTAATAACTGACGACGAAACAAGTCTGTAATTAGTGGTTTAATTTCATCAAATAAATTTACTTCTGGGTTGAAGGTATGCGCCACCCCTTCCAAGTTTGCTAATGTTTTAGCATATAAACCCATGTTGCTTGGTAAGCGAATTTTATTATTGCGAGCAACCTGTAAAATTTCATAGATTATTTGACTGAAATTCATCTCAGTGAGGCTGACGTTATAATACTTTCGCAGCATCCGGTCATAATCATTTTCTAACCGAGATAAAATCACAGGTTGAGCAGAATCGGAGAGTTGCAAAGTTAACTGGGCGCACCTCTGAGCATCTAAATCTACAATTGCCAACAACATTTCTGTTAAGATTTGCTGAGTACGGGGATCAAGTCTGCCCACCATGCCACAATCTAAAAGAGCAACACGCCCATCTGTGAGATAAAACAAATTGCCGGGATGGGGATCAGCGTGAAAGAAGCCATCAATATATAGTTGCTGAAAAAATACTCTAAATAGTAAAGTAGTTACGGCTTTTCGTTTAGTGTTCAGGTCTTGACCATTGTCGTTGATACTTAAATCTGCGGACAGCAACGGTACACCATCTAACCACTCCATCACGAGTAATTTTTCTGTAGTTAAATGCCAGTAAATTTCTGCAACTACAATTTGTGTAGGATCATACCAACGACCTTGGGATAAATTACGACGAAGTTGGTCGGTGTAGCCAGCTTCTCGTGTAAAATCTAATTCTGCTTCTAAAGCCTTAGTAAATTCTTCAGCAATAGATTTGATGTCATAAGTTTGACCAAAATCAGTCCGCGCTACCAAATCCGCGATACCTTGAATCAAGGCGATATCTTGGGCGATGGTACTATCGATCCCTGGACGTTGGACTTTAAGAGCCACTTCTCGTCCATCTGCTAAAGTAGCGCGATGGGTTTGGGCTATTGATCCCGCCGCTACAGGCAAATGATTAACTGTCCGAAAAGTTTCTTCCAGCGGGTGTTTTAGCTGTTTGCGGATCACTATTTCCACTTCTGACCAAGGAACTGGTGGTACTTCATCTTGTAAAGTTGACAGTTCCTCAATGTAAGCGGCATTTAATAAATCTGGACGGGTAGAAAGTAGCTGACCGAGTTTGACATACACCGGACCCAAATCTACCAAAATATTTTTTAATACCGCTGGTGTAGGTAGTTGGGGCTCATCCGTTTTACCACCAGTTAACAGCCTTCGCATATAGTCCCAGCCGTTGCGAAGAACTACTTCAATAATTTCACGTTGTCGAGGCACAGTTTGGGTTAAGAACATTTTGGTGATTGGGTGATTGGGTGATTGGTGATTGGGAAAAACTCCCCAGTCCCCAGTAAAGAGTCCCCATTGTTGGCTCAATACTGTTGATCAATCTAAATGTCACAGAGTACAATAGACTGTCTATTTATAATAGAAAACGGGAATATTGAGCCTCTCCCAAGGGTTTTAACTTTTACAGCAAGTCAGTAAATCGGGGATCATCTTGGAGGGTTTTGAGGATTTGTTTAATTTCTTGAGTACGTTCCTTTCTAACTATCAGGGTAACATTGCGATCGCGCACAATCACCAAATCCTCCAGCCCAATAGTTACAACTACATCATCGGGATTGGAGGCATAAACAATCGCCCCTTGGGTATCTAGTCCTACATGGGTTGCTAATTCCACATTAGGATGATTTTCTTGTTTGAGTAGGCGTTCGATCGCATTCCAGTCCCCTAAATCATCCCAACCAAATTCCACTGGTAAAACGTATGCTAGACTTGTTTTTTCCATCAGTGCATAATCTATACTTTTTTTAGGCAACTGGGGGTAAATATCAAGGCCTTGTTGTTCTAACGGTTCGATAATTTCTGGGGCATGGGTACGCAGTTCTTCCAGAACCACCCCAGCCCGGAAGACGAACATACCACTATTCCAGCTAAAACGTCCTGTGGATAAAAAAGTCTCGGCTGTTTCTTGGTTGGGCTTTTCAGTAAAGCGGTTGACGTGATAAGCTGGCAACTCATTAAAGCTACCAATCTTTTCACCTTGTTCAATGTAGCCGTAACCAGTGGAGGGAAAAGTCGGCTTGATCCCCAAAGTGACAATCGCTGCTGTGCTAGTCGCTAACTGAGTAGCCGCACTCAAGGTATGTGCAAACACCTCTTGATCTGCAATCCAGTGATCAGCGGGAAAAAAGCCAATTACAGCGTCTTCTCCATAACGCTTTTTAATTTCCAAACTTGTCCAAGCAACGGCAGCGGCTGTATCTCTACCCTCTGATTCGACCAGTAAATTTAGTTCTGGCAGATCGGGTAATTGTTCTCGTACTCCTTGAGCGATTTGGTTGGAAGTGATTACCCACAGGTGATCCCAACCACCAGCCAGTGATAGTAGTCGATCAGCTGTTGCTTGGAGTAGGCTTCTAGAACTACCATCGAGACTTAAAAATTGCTTAGGTCTATCTCGGCGACTCAGAGGCCAAAAACGCTCACCTTTACCGCCAGCTAGAATTACAGGGATTAACGGTTTATTCATGTTGTCATATACACCTAAGTCAGAACAATATAAGTGTACATTCATTCAATTTTAGATTTTGGATTTTTTGGATTTTAAATTTTGGATAGTCTCAACTCATAAATCAGTATGATTGAAACTGAAACGGCAGGGACAGCGACACCAGAAAAATCTAAAATTTCTACAGATAGCTCTAACTCTAGCAACAAGATTTGTCGCTGGCATTAACATACCTTTAGGGAGTGGTTGAGTGGGGAGATAATTGTGATAAAACAAGTTCAATGGTCGGAAAATCAGGTAATACCTCAACAAACAGCAGTTTCAGATCAAGAGGGAAAACCACAACAATTTCAACGCATAGAAAATCAGGTCAGACCCAACTCAGTAACGGGATCAGAGGAAGAGTTTAAACCAAAACAGCCAGCAAATAATCCACTTAATGTCGTAGATTCAGTGGGTGCTATTCCTAATGAACTCTATGATCGATTAGGGTTGACAATGCCCCGCTGGCTACTGTGGATATTAACTTTTGTTGTTGGCATTATTTTATCTGGTTTACTGGTATCGGCTTTAGCCCTGTGGACTCCGCTCTGGAGTAATTTAGATCAAGCTAAAGATGATGATTTTGGATCTACTACCACTAAAGACCAGGTAAAAGTACCAGGAGATTTATGGAATAAACTTTCCCAGTATCAACTATCAAAACCCATGAATATTTTAGTCATGGGAATTGAACCAGTTAAAGGTACTGTTGATGGTTCTCCAGAAAGTTTTGCTGGTAGCAGTGATACGATGTTGCTGATCCGCTTAAATCCCAGTGATAAATCTATTCGCGTGCTTTCCATTCCCAGAGGGACAATGATCTCCCTTCCAGAACAGGGATTAACTAAGGTATCGGAAGCTAATGCTAAAGGTGGTCCAGTATTAGCCGCACGGGTAGTTAGTCGTACCTTAAGCAATGCTCCTATAGATCGCTATATTCGCATTTCTACCAGCGGCTTACGGCAATTAGTTGATCAGTTGGGTGGGGTAGATGTATTTGTACCCCAAGGAATGAATTATCAAGATAACGCCGGTGGTTTATCGGTGAATTTAGTTAGCGGTTGGCAAACTCTCAAAGGTGAACAAGCGGAACTGTTTGCCCGTTTTCGAGAATCAAATGCAGGGGATATACCAAGAGTGCAACGACAGCAAGCACTGATAACTGCTTTAGTTCAACGTCTCAATAGCCCCACCGTTTTACCCAGATTGCCCCAAATTACTCGCATTATGCGAAAGTATTTTGACACTAATCTGAAAATGGAAGAAATGATGGCATTAGCGAATTTTTCCGTGAATGTAGAACGGGATAATTTCCAAATGGCCATGCTACCCGGTACGTTTAGTAAATTCAGCAAAGACCCTGATAGCTATTGGTTAAATCTGACTGGACAACAAAGCTTATTGAATGATTATGTTGGAGTGGATATACCTGGTTTAAAATCTGATTTGCGACCAGTTTCTCGCCTCAAAATCTCTATTCAAAATGCTGCCAATCAACCTCAGTTAACGGAAAAAGTGATTAGCTATCTCAAATTAAAAGGCTTCACAAATATTAACACAATTTCTGATTGGCCTGATACCCAACGTCAAACACAGATAATTGTCCAGAAAGGAAACCGACAACCAGGAGTGGAACTGCAAGAAGTTTTAGGCTTGGGACAAATTGAAGTTTCTGCAAATGGTGATTTAGGTTCTGATGTGACGATTCGTATTGGTAAAGATTGGAAATAGTGATTGGTCAGTAGTTCTTAGTCATTGGTCATTGGTCATTGGCTCCCAAAGTAAGTAACAGTAAGGGTTTAGCAATGCTAAACCCCTACAACTGATAATTAACAAATTTATGAAAAAGATTTTGTTCAGATTATTGAGTTTAATTTTAATTCTGCTTCTGGCTTGGTTCTGGATAATTATCAATCCTAAACCTGCTTTTGCTCAAATCAACACCATTAACTATAACAACGCCTCTTTAGAAAATCGTGACTTTTCTCATGCTGATTTAACAGGAGTCACTTTTGTAGCCGCAGAAATGCGCGGGACAAATTTTCAAGGTGCGAATTTAACTAATGCGATTTTAACGAAAGGTGTGTTATTAAAGGCAAATTTACAAGATGCTAATTTAGCAGGTGCTTTAGTTGATCGAGTTACCCTAGATGGTGCTAATCTAAAGAACGCTATTTTCACAGAAGCCACTTTAACCCGTAGCCGTTTTTATGATGCGGATATTACAGGTGCTGATTTTACAGACGCTTTGATTGACCGTTATCAAGTGTCGCTATTGTGTGAAAGGGCTGATGGTGTTAATTCTGTAACTGGTGTTTCTACACGGGATAGTTTGGGGTGTAAGTAGGATATTTACAGCCATTTTCAGGTAAATAACCCAAACTTTAAACCGTTTAAATGGTACTTTGAAAAAAATTATTGTTGGTAGACTGAATAATCAACCTGTGGTTTGTGCTGTAATATGTATATACAGCTTGCGATCGCACCAATTTATTATTTACCTTGACAACCAGATCAAAAGGTAAAGATATTGCCAATATAGCAATTCCCATTCAAGTGAGGTACAAGCAGTAATAATTAAACGCAGATGGACGCAGATAAACGCGGATAATTTTGTACTTCATTAGACTAGGAAATGCTATAGACTATTTAATATTGCTGCTGTAAGTAATAGTAATATTGTCACTGCCAATGGTTCAGACAATATTATGATTGATTTTGATAGATATTTAGAGAGTTTACCAAGCGAGTAAATACCTTATTTATCGTATTTCTAGGATCACATTTCTAATTCTAATTATTGTAGGTTGAGTTATAAATGAGTAATAAAAAGATGAAGCCAGTCTACTATTAATCTTAATGTATTCCGCTTATGCGACTAAGCTAGTTCTTCCTCGTCGATATTATCGTAACAGGTTTTTGGGGACGTGTCAAGGGGGTGAAAAAACTTTTCGCGCTCATTTTTAGCGGTTTGTGACAAATCGTGATTGACTATAAGTAGGACTTGCTGAATTAAACTTTTACCTTTTTGCTCATCCTTTTGCAAAATATCCTGGGAAATTACATTATGAAGCTAGGGGCTAGAAACTGAATCAAAAAATCTACCTAAATCTACTCGTATCTGATTATATAATCACATAAGATGAAAATATGAGTAAGTTTAACTGCTCATCTTTAACGACACTAAAACTATCAGAATTACTACATAGATATTTGTGGTTATTGTTAATTAAATTATACAATTAATAACTAGCCAAGGATTTGTAATATGATCATAAAGTTCTGTAAAATCTCCGCAAATAAAGGAGGTACAAAATCATTGTTACTAGGCTTTAAAACCGAGTTAAAGTTAAATAAATATCAACTACTAAACATTGTCAAACACTGTGGAGTAGCCCGTCATGCTTGGAATTGGGGATTATCTCTAACTAAACAAATCTTAGACCATAACCAAGAGCATCCTGATGATAAAATCAAATTTCCCACAGCAATTGATTTACATAAATGGTTAATAGCCTTAGTCAAACCTGAAAATCAATGGTATTATGAATGTTCTAAATCAGCACCACAAGAAGCACTCAGAAATTTAAGAAAGTCTTGGGATAGATGTTTTCAAAAAAAATCAGGAGTTCCCAGATTTAAAAAGAAAGGTAAACATGATAGTTTTACTTTGGAAGGAACTGTAAAAATTTTAGGTAATCACAAAATTCAAGTACCCAAAATAGGGATATTAAGGACTTATGAAAGATTGCCTCAAACTCAACCCAAATCAGTCACCATCAGCCGTCAAGCCGATAGATGGTTTATTAGTTTCAAAATAGAAGTAGAAGCAAAAATATCAAATTTAGATAATTTTGTAGGTGTAGACTTAGGAGTGAAAAATCTAGCGACATTATCTACAGGTGAAGTTATACCTGGAGCTAAATCTTATCATAAATATCAATCAAAATTAAGGAGACTACAATGGTTAAACAGACATAAAATCATTGGCTCTAATAATTGGAAAAAAGCCCAACTCAAAATAGCTAGATTACATCAAAAGATAGCAAATATCAGAAAAGATACATTACATAAATTAACTACACTGTTAGCCAAAAACCACGGTGTGATAGTGATAGAGGATTTGAATGTTTCTGGAATGTTAGCT
>RDYJ01000199.1 GCA_004293145.1 Nostocales cyanobacterium
ACGAAAAGTAAACAAGGTGAAAAACCTCTTTCCCCCTGCTCCCTGCTCCCTGCCCCCTGCCTTGCCATAACGACAATTTTTTACGCCAACCTACTTAGAAGGAGATTTTCAACAGTTCAAAATTTTCAAATAAGTTTACAAATCAATTACTAATCAAATGTACTTGTTATATAAAGCATATTTTTTTCATTAAGGGTACAAGCTGGAAGAATAAAACCCTTGTGGTGCCAGACCCAAAGCCCGCTAGGTGTGTACTTCATCACAGAGGAAAGTGCTGTATGAAAAAGCGCCAGTAAAAGCGGATTAAAATCTGGCGCTGGAATTGTATTAGTTGTGTAGGTCTTACAAACAGGGTGTCAACAACAGCAACCAAAACTAAGTTTTCTGATATTTAAAAACTTTTTAGCTGTGATGTGAGCAATGCCACTAACATTTTGCTACCAGAAAAATAACATTTTTTCTCATAGTTTCAGTGACCTACCAGTTTGTATTAGAATCATAGTCCATTTGCTAACTGTGAATAAGTAACTTATTACTTCTTAATAATTTTATTTCGTGGAAATATAAACACAATATGTATTACGTCCTTGGGCTTTTGCTTTATATAGAGCCTGATCTGCTGCGGTAATGATAACATCTGGTGAAGTGTCATTTATAGGAATCATACTGACAAGGCCAATACTCAAAGTTACATGATTACTAACATCAGAATATTCGTGAGGAATGGCGATTTTAGCTATTCCTTGTTGAACTTGTCCAGTAATATGAATTGCCCCATCTAAATCGGTATGAGGTAATAAAATTGCAAACTCTTCTCCACCATAACGAGCTACTAAATCCGCCGGGCGTTTACAGGTCTGTGCCATTGCTTGTGCTACTCGCCGTAAACATTCATCACCAGCCTGATGTCCATAATAATCATTATAAAATTTGAAATAATCGATATCACCTAGTAGTAGTGTCAAATATGATTGTTCCCTTTTTAATCTTAGCCACTCACGAGCAAGTGATTCATCAAAACAGCGGCGATTAGCAATTTCTGTTAATCCATCTAGATTTGCTAACCTGACTAATTCTTTATTTGCTTGTTTGAGAGCTTGTTCTGTTTGCTTGCGCCCAATAAATCCACTTAATTCGAGAGCGACTGCATTGACCAACTCTACCAATTCTCGATTGTAGGGTAAGGGTAATCGCTGGAAAAAACACATAATCACAAGTACCTTTCCTTCCAAAGTAATTGGTAGAGCAAATACAGTCTTCAATCCTGTATCCTGTACAAGTTTAACTCGCGAAAATACATCTTCTGATACCTGGGAAATATCTTCCAGCCATTCCGGTTTTTTGGTTGCCCAAACTCGGCCTATGAGTTTGAATCCATAGGGGAAACTATACTCTAAACTTGCTTGATGAAACCTTTGCAAAGCTTGATCAGAAAAATTATAATAGGCTTGTTCTAGTTGTAAATCTGTGCGATTTGAGTTAGCAATCCAAGCCTCACCATAGTCCCAATTAATCATCTGACAAACTTCGCGTAAAACTGCTTCTAGGGCATGATGTAAATTGGGAGCTTGACTAACTAAATTAATCGTTGTTAATAGTAATTCTAGTTTAGATTCGATTTGTTTACGATACTGAATTTCTTGAATTAATGCCTGATTATGTTGATAAAGTTCCTGGCGCTGTCTGACAATAGTGAGTTGATGTTTAATTCTTGCTAAAACATCTTCAGTTTCAAAAGGTTTAGTAATGTAGTCCACACCTCCAACTTCAAAGCCTTTCACTCTATCGGCAGCAGTATCTAAGGCACTTAAGAAAATGACGGGAATATCACAAGTTTTATGACTTTGTTTGAGGATTGAACAAATAGTATAGCCGTCAATTTTGGGCATCTTGATGTCCAACAGAATTAAATCAGGGGTTTCAACTTTAACTGTATCTAAAGCAATTTCTCCACTGATAGCTTTTCTGACTTTGTAACCTTCCTGACTAAGAATTGTAGATAGTATCCGCAAATTATCAGGATGATCATCAACCACCAGTAAATTAGCTCTATAATCTGATGTTGCTTTTTTCACTTATCTGTTATCAATGATTTGTGATCATTTATCGGCTTTTAATTGCTGGTTGGGATTGATTAAATTTTGTTGGCAACTGTATAGAAATATCACCACCTTTGATTAAAAAGTTAGTAATATATTATCATAAAGTGACTGAGATGTTTACGCCTCAACTTCACAAAAACTTGATCACGACTTTTAATTTTCAGGAAATGGGGATAAATAAAATTACCATGCTTTCGCACAAAAGCATTGTACACTTGAGCAATTATGTATCAATAGTATAAACAGGACTTACGCAACTGGTACATTAGTAGGATGGGTCAGATGTCAAAAATCTTTGATTTATTTGCAGAATTTATCCCATTTTCCGCAACCTAAGTAGAAAGGCGCAAAAAAAAGAAGTATGTAAAGAAACGTAATAGTTGCCTAAAAACCTCTTCCCTCCAGCATAGCTGCCTTCTGTCTTGTCATAACGACAATATCTTTTCCTGATACTTGTTTTATTTCTAGTAAAGAAGATAACGATGTCTGTAAAGCGGGGTGAAAATTCAATCCAGTAGTTTGATTGTCATGAATAGTTTTATCATTACATTAGCAGATACGGGTCTCTATAAAGTAGCTGTAGCAAGAAATAGGCAACTTAGCAAGGTTAATCCTATAAACCGCACCAAATTAAGGTTAATAATAGTCGAAAATTTTGTATTCCTCCAAGTTTTAATCCTCGCACTTTTTTATTGACTACAGGATTTCCAAAAATATCCATACTGTTTCTGGGTAAAAATATCATTGATGTCAGCAAGTGTTGGTGAAAAAATGTAAAGTAGGGAAGAAGGAAAATTAGTGACTACCTATTTACCCAAGTTGTAATTGATCACTGTCATGGGAAGATGGGGATCAAAATTAGTTATAGCATTTCCTAGTCTAATGAAGTACAAAATTATCCGCGTTTATCTGCGTCCATCTGCGTTTAATTATTACTGCTTGTACCTTACTTGAATGGGAATTGCTATATAACTTCTGAATCCTAAATAGCAACTTACGCATATATTTTTGAAATCTCATGAATCAATTAACACCCAAAAACTGGATTATTATTCAACAGAAATTAACACCTTATCTATTTTTATTACCAGCTTTAATTATATTAGGCTTAACTGTTTTTTGGCCGGCGCTGCAAGCATTTTACCTCAGCTTTACCACCTATCAAGATATTGGAGAAGCGCCTAAATTGGTTGGTTTTGATAACTTTCTCCGTTTGTGGAAAGATGCTGTTTTCTGGAAAACTTTAGAAAACACCTTTCTTTATCTTGTTTGTGTTGTGCCAATTTTGGTAATTACTCCCTTAATTTTAGCAATTTTAGTAAATCAAAAATTGCGGGGGATGAATTGGTTTAGAACTGCATATTATACACCTGTAGTAATTTCAATGGTGGTTGCAGGTATCGCTTGGAAATGGTTGTATGCAGAGAATGGTTTATTGAATCAATTTTTCCAAATTTTAGGTATATTTCCTGAAGGAATTCCCTGGCTAACAAGTCCAGAAAAAATATTAGGAATTGTGCCAATTTCTCTGGCCAGTGTGATGGCGGTAACTATTTGGAAAGGTTTAGGCTATTACATGGTAATTTATTTAGCTGGGTTACAATCTATTCCTCCTGATATTTACGAAGCCGCAGCAATTGATGGTTCAGATGGAATTAGGAAACATTTAGATATTACCATTCCTTTAATGCAGCCTTATTTGGCTTTAGTAGCTGTAATTTCGGCTATTTCTGCAACTAAAGTCTTTGAAGAAGTTTATATTATGACTGGAGGTGGTCCCCTGAATAGTTCCAAAACAATTGTTTACTATTTGTATGAACAGGCATTTAGTAATTTAGACTTCAGCTATGCTTGTACAATTGGTTTGGTGTTATTCTTAATCATTTTGTCTTTATCAGTTTTGCGATTAGTTATTAATCAGCAAGATAGTAATAATTTGAGTATGTAATTTGAGGTAATCAGCAGAAAATGTCTATTGGAATTTGGATATTAGGTGATCAACTTTGTGAGCAACAAGCCGCATTACAAAGCTATTCTGAAAACAAAAAAATACCCATCATTTTGATCGAGTCATTACGTCATATTCAAGATAGACCATATCACAAACAAAAGTTAGTTTTAGTTTGGTCATCTATGCGTCATTTTGCTGAGGAGTTGCAGCAAGAAGGATATTTAGTCACTTACAAATTTGCTGATGATTTTCTCTCAGCCTTACAAGCCTGGGTCAGAGAAAATCACATTACTGAATTGCGAGTAATGACACCTAATGATCGACCTTTTATGGCGATCATAGAAAATTTGGCACTGCCTTGTCAAATTACTCTCCTTCCTAATAATCTTTTTTTGTGGAGTAGGGAAGATTTTCAGGATTGGGCTAAGAATCGTAAACGTTTATTAATGGAAGATTTTTATCGTCAAGGAAGGCGAAAATTTCAGATTTTAATGGATCAAGATCAACCGATGGGGGGAAAATGGAATTTAGATCAGGAAAACCGTAAACCACCCAAAGGCAAGTTAAATACACCACCGACAAAATGGTTTCAACCAGATGAAATTACACTTGATGTCATAGCTAAAGTGCAATCTTTACCATTTACAACCTATGGAAAAGCAGAACCTTTCTTATGGGGTGTGACTCGTGAACAAGCACTGGAGGTATTAAACTGGTTTATTCAATATCGTTTACCTGATTTTGGTCCATACCAAGATGCAATGGTGACAGGAGAAGAAACCCTCTGGCACGCGTTACTTTCTCCTTATTTAAACTTGGGTTTATTACAACCTCTGGAAGTAATTCAAGCAGCAGAAAAAGCATATTATCACTATCAACTACCTTTAAATAGTGTAGAAGGTTTTATCCGTCAGGTGCTAGGTTGGCGGGAATATATGCACGGTATTTACCATTTTGTTGATCCTGAATATATAGAAAACAATTGGTTTAATCATACCCAACCTTTACCAAAGTTTTTCTGGACTGGTAAAACCAGGATGAATTGTTTAAAACAAATCCTTTCCCAAGTAGAAAATACTGGTTATGCTCATCATATCCAAAGATTAATGGTATTAAGTAACTTTGCTTTAATAGCAGGGATTTCACCCCAAGAGGTTGAAAATTGGTTTCATGCAGCATTTATTGATGCTTTTGATTGGGTAATGCAAACTAATGTACTTGGGATGGGTTTATTTGCTGATGGGGGAATGTTGGCATCTAAACCTTATGCTGCATCTGCTAATTATATAAATAAGATGAGTGACTATTGTAAAAATTGTGTTTATTCGCCTAAAGAACGCACTGGTAAAAATGCTTGTCCTTTCAATTTCTTGTACTGGAATTTTTTAGATCAACATCGGGAGAAGTTACAAATACAAGGCAGGATGAGTTTGATTTTAAAGAACCTAGATAAAATGTCATCAGCCGACTTAGAATCTATTCGTCAACAAGCTAAAAAGTGGAGGATCAATCACGAATAATGTCTAATTACCCATACAAAATATAACTATTCACCACTAATTATCAAAATCTTAATTTATTTTCTTGCTATCTTGGGAATTGGTGCGACTTTATTAATATATAAAGGACTGGGAGAAAAACAACAAAATTTTCCTTATTCTGCACCATTAACAGTCCCAGGAAGACCTATAGATAGAGTGCGAGTATATCAATTCCAAGGACAAGAAAAAAATATATTAATTTTAACTAAGGTGAGCAATTGTAATGATACAATGTCAGAAAAAAATATCCATATTCAGCCATTGTAATTATGGGTAATCGAGTTTTAGAAGGTTGTGATCAAAAAAAATCTCATAAGTAACCTTTTATTACCATAAAAATTGGCAAAAACACAGGGAAAAATTATGGCTAAACCGATGATTCTGACTGTGGATGATGATCCGCAAGTATTACAAGCGATCGCTCGTGATCTACGACGAGAATATGGTGATCGCTTTCGCATTTTACGCGCAGATTCAGGCGCACAGGCACTAGAAGCCATCAAAGAATTAAAATTACGCAATGAAACAGTCGCCTTATTTTTAGCGGATCAAAGAATGCCGCAAATGACGGGGATAGAATTTCTCCAAGAAGCAATCACCATCTTTCCCGAAGCCAAACGCGCATTACTCACGGCTTACGCTGATACTGATGCAGCGATCGCCGCCATTAATAAAACCAACATCAATTACTATTTAACCAAACCTTGGGACCCACCAGAAGAAAAATTATACCCCATCCTTAACGATTTACTAGATGACTGGTTAGCCTCCTACCATCCACCCTTTGAAGGTATTCGCGTTATTGGCAACCGATGGTCTCCTGACTCCCATAACATCAAAGATTTCCTCGCCCGTAACCAAGTTCCCTATCAATGGTTAGACATTGAACGCGACACAGAAGCACAAAAACTACACAACTACAGCAGTGAAAACAAACTCAGCCTCCCCCTCGTCATTTTGGCAGACGGAGAACGTTTAGTTAAACCTAGTAACATCCAAATCGCTGAAAAAATAGGACTGCAAACTCAAGCTAAACAACCATTTTATGACCTAGCTATTGTTGGTGGTGGACCTGCCGGTTTAGCCGCCGCAGTTTATGGTGCATCAGAAGGGCTAAAAACCGTGATGATCGAACGAGAAGCCCCCGGAGGACAAGCCGGTACAAGCTCTAGAATTGAGAACTATCTAGGCTTTCCTGTCGGTCTTAGCGGTGCAGATTTAGCCAGACGCGGAGTTACCCAAGCCAAACGCTTTGGTGTAGAAATTCTCACCCCCCAAGAAGTCAGCGGTATTCGCATCGATGGGTTCTATCGTTACGCCATCCTGAAAGACGGTTCAGAAATTGCTTGTCATGCCTTAATGTTGGCAATGGGGGTATCTTGGCGACGGTTAAACGTCCCCGGCATTGAAAAACTCACAGGTCGCGGTGTATACTACGGCGCAGCCATGACCGAAGCAATGGAATGTAGCAACGAACAAGTCTACATTATTGGGGGTGCAAACTCCGCCGGACAAGCTGCCATGCACTTTAGTAAATTTGCCAAACAAGTGCATATGTTAGTCCGTGCAGACAATCTGGGTCAGGGAATGTCACAGTATCTCGTTGAGCAGATTGGTGCTACAGAAAACATTATTGTTCAACTCAATTCCAGTGTAGTTGAAGCCAAAGGGGAAGATAGTTTAGAAGCCTTAACTATTCTCAATAATGTCACCGGTGAACAAGAAACTGTTACTGCTAACTCCCTATTTATTTTCATCGGTGCAGTTCCTCATACCAACTGGTTAGAAGGAATTGTCGAGCGAGATGAGCGCGGTTTTATCCTCACAGGTCCAGATTTGTTTAAAGATGGTAAACGTCCAAAGGGATGGTATGCAGATAGAGATCCTTATTTATTAGAAACCAGCATACCCGGTATTTTTGCTGTTGGTGATGTTCATCATGGTTCTGTAAAACGCGTAGCTTCAGGTGTGGGTGAAGGTTCTATTTGTGTGAGTTTCATCCATCAGTATCTGGCGAAGGTTTTGTAAGAATGTAGTAGAGACGTTCCGCCGGAACGTCTGTAAAAAAGTCAGGAGAAAAAAATTCCCCTCTGCTCCCATTTCCCATTTCCCATTTCCCATTTCCCATTTCCCATTCCCTATTTAATTAGCAATGGTAGATATAGAAGTTTTACGTCAAGTGGAATTGTTTGCAAGTTTAAGTGATGAGCAGTTGCAGTGGTTGTGTGAACAAGGAAAAGAAGTTTGGCTTCAAGCTGGTGAGATTCATCGGGCTTTTGGTGATCCCGCTGATCAAGTTTTTGTTTTGATTGATGGTGAGGTGCAAATTAGTCAACAAGTAGGTAATGAGAAAATTGTTTTGGTAAATTATAGACCTAAAACTTTATTTGGTGAGTTGATAATTTTAACCGGACAAACTCAATTACCGGGTACTGGTACAGCTGTGCAACCTTGCCATATTCTGGAATTAGAAAAAGATACATTTTGGCAAATGCTGGCCACGATGCCTACTGTCACTACTTCTATTCTCCAAACAACAGCACAGCGGTTACAAGAATTACAATCTATGTCCCAGCAACGGGAAAAATTAGCTGCGTTGGGAACTCTGTCCGCTGGACTTTCTCATGAGATGAATAACCCAATGGCTGCGGTAAGACGTGGTGTTGGAGAACTGCAAAAGCTGTTTCAAAATTTGCCATCTTTGGTTATTCAATTGAGTCAACAGCAACTCAATAAAGAACAAGTCGAATATTTGGCTTTTTTGCCAAAAGATGTAATTGAACGTCAACAAAAATCTTCCGAAATTTCTCCTCTGACTCGGTGCGATCAGGAAGATGAATTAATCGATTGGCTAGAAGATCATGGAGTTAAAGATGGTTGGAAATTAGCCCCTACTTTAGTTACAGTAGGACTCAATAGTAAAGACCTCAATAACATTACTCAACAAGTACAAAATCAATCTTTAGGAGATATTTTGATTTGGCTAGAAGCCACTTTAACAGGACTGGGATTACTTTCTGAACTAGAAGTAGGTTCAGCCCGTGTCTCGGAGCTTGTGAAGGCACTGCAAGATTATTCCTACATGGATCAAGCCCCGCTACAAGAGGTGAATGTTCATGATGGTTTAGAAAGTACCCTGAAAATGATGCAACACAAATTCAAAAAGGGTGTAGTCATAACTAGAGAATACGGTAATTTACCTAGAATTAGCGCCTATGGTAGTGAGTTAAATCAAGTATGGACACATCTGATTGATAATGCTTTGGATGCGATTTGTCATCAAGGACAAATTTTCATTCGTACTCAATGCGAAAATGAGCAAGTTTTGATAGAAATTATTGATAATGGACACGGTATATCACCAGAAATTCAATCCCGCATTTTTGAACCTTTCTTTACTACTAAAAGTGTGGGACAAGGTAAAGGATTAGGTTTGGATATCGTTTACAGAACTGTGGTTGGTAAACATAAAGGTGATGTCCGATTTACCTCTTGTTCAGGTAATACTTGTTTTCAAGTTCGTCTTCCAGTTGAGATTAAATCAGATGGTGGATGACTGAGGATTGCGAAGATGGGGTGAAAATCAATAATTACGAATTATGAATTAGGAATTACGAATTATATTGAGGTTTTTTATGTTACAAGAATCAAATAATTCCCCTACTCTTTTTCCTCGGTTGTCAGATGAGGTTTTACAGCATCTGCAAAAATTTGGAACTGAGATTGATTTGAATGTAGGTGAGTATTTATTTAGAGAAGGCGATGTCAGTGATAATTTTTACGTTGTTTTAGAGGGAGAAATTAGAGTAACAAAGCAAATAGGTGGACAAGAAAAAATACTTGCTCAACATCAACGTGGTGAGTTTATTGGTGAGCTTTCTATTCTTACAGAAACTGATTCTATTGTGAGTGGATATGCAACTTTAGCTAGTCGGGTACTCAAATTAGAACTCAAAACTTTTAAACAAATTATTGCTACTTTTCCACCTTTGGCTGATCTTGTAATTTCAACTTTAGCCGCGAGAACAAAAACTGTTGAACAACAATTACAACAACAGGAAAAACTCGCATCTTTGGGTAAATTATCCGCCGGAATTGCTCATGAGTTAAAAAATCCAGCCGCAGCAGGAGCAAGGGTAGCAGAAGAATTACAAACTCGTTTTCAGGAATCACAAACTTTAGCTTTACGACTGAATCAATATTCATTTACTAAAGCACAATTAGATTTTTTGGCTGATTTCCAAATTCAATCACAAGCTGGTATTTCTGCTGCTAAATTTGATTTAATTTTACAGAGCGATCAGGAAGATGAAATTACAGACTGGTTAACAGAACATCAAATAGGTAAAGTTTGGGAAATTACTTCAACTTTGGTTGATGCTGGTTTAGATAGCCAAAAATTAGAATTTCTTACTTCTCAAATTCCTGATGACGCTATTAATGATGTCATTCATTGGTTAGCAGCTAATTTAACAACTACAACCCTAATTAAAGAAATTGCTCAAAGTAACGCCCGGATTTCTGAGTTGGTAACTTCTGTTAAATCATACACTCACATTAATCAAGTTCAAGTTCATCAAGTTGATGTCCATGAGGGAATTGAAAATACTCTCACCATGCTTCGTCATAAATTAAAAGGTGGGATAGAAATAACACGGGAGTATGGAGAGAATTTACCAGTTATCAGTACCTATGGTGGTGAACTAAACCAAGTTTGGACAAATTTAATTGATAATGCTATTGATGCTCTGGAAGGAAAGGGTAAAATTTGCATACGGACTTACCAAAATAATGAATATTTAATAGTAGAAATTGCTGATAATGGACCTGGTATATCTCCAGAAATTCAAGCCCGCATTTTTGAACCGTTTTTCACCACAAAAGGAGTTGGTAAAGGTAGTGGTTTAGGTTTGGATATTGTTTATAATATCATTGTTGATAAACATCACGGACAAATAAACCTTGACTCTCAACCAGGAAATACACGTTTTCAGGTTTTTCTACCCATCGGAATTCAATACTTGTCGGTTCAGCTAAAAACATTAAATTAGGTAGGTTGAGTTGATGCTAGAAAACCCAACATTTACGGATTTTGATTGGGTTGCACTTTCTTGAACCCAACCGACAAAAACTCTTAACCGAACAGTATTGCATCGGAATTGTAATAGGCTAAATTTAAGGATGAGACAAATAGCTGTGATTTTTGCAGCTATAATAGAGGAATCCTATCCAATTGTTGGAAAAAACCTAGTTTATAGGATGTAGATTACTCATCATGAAATTCTTAACTTCTGCTATCACTATATTGGGAATTGCTGCTACTTTATTAGTTTCTGATCCGACTATTGCTCAATCATCTAAAAATGAAGAATTCACTGCTAGAGGTACAGAACCTTTTTGGAGTGTGACTGTCAGTAAACGGGGAATTGTTTACAATTCACCAGGCAATAAACCGCAGACTTTCCCTTATGCAGCACCATTAAAAGCCGATGGAAGACCGGGTGATTTAGTTAGAGTATATCGCTTTCGAGGTAGGGAAAACAATATATTAATTCTGAAAAAAGTCAGTAGTTGTGGTGATGGAATGTCGGATATAAATTACCCCTATTCGGCTATTTTGATGCTAGGGAATAAGGTTTTAGAAGGTTGCGCTGAGAAAAAATAAGATGTAAAAATTCAGTTATCAGTTATCAGTTATCAGTTACAGCAGATTGCAGATCAATGAGGAGAGCGAAAAATTTCGGGGGAGATAGGGTCAGATAATTTGGAACAATAAGGTTAATCATCCCAAAGCCCTTGAAACTTGGTAGATGCAAGTTCGGTA
>RDYJ01000200.1 GCA_004293145.1 Nostocales cyanobacterium
ATACCTAAATTCGTTGCTTAAATCTAGAATGAAATAACCTTGCTATGACTGCTCTTGCACCCCTAATAAATATTTGATACTAAAAAGAGTGTGGTTTTGAATTAACCAAACAGCTAACGCTGCATAGAGTGGATCAATGAATGGAATTAACGAAGCAACTATGCTAGAAACACTTCCTAATTTCCTGACCACAAATTCTTTTCCATTTCAATTTACTCAACAGCAGCAAAAAGCCTTAGATAAAATGTGGACATTTGTCCAACCAACTGTCACTGCTGCTTTATTTCTGTTAGTAGGATTTGCCGGAACAGGGAAATCAACAATAGTTTTTCAACTTGTAAAAGTGCTGGTAGCCACAGGTAAAAAAGTTGTATTAACTGCACCCACAAATAAAGCGGTAGGTGTACTACGAAGGATGGCAGCAGAAAATGGAGTAACTAACGTAGAATTCTTTACAATTCACCAATTACTAGGATTAGGAATGGTGACTAGAGGTAAAGAGAAAATACTGGAGCAGATAGGACCATCGTACATTAATTTATTTGATGTTGTCTTTATTGATGAATGTTCCATGATTGGTAAACAACTGTGGCACTGGATTGAAAATGTAGCTAATCAAGCATCACCCTGGACACAAATCAAAATTATTCTCATGGGCGATCCTGCACAATTAAATCCAGTTAATGAAAGAAAATCTCTCAGTTTTCAAGTAGCAAATAAAGCAGTATTAACTCAAGTTGTCCGTCAAGGAATTGATAGTCCTTTATTAGAGTTTGTTACTGCTGCTCGCTATGCAGTTACTCAAAGTAAAAAACCATTTAATCCCTTTGCTAAATATTTACCTGATAAAAGCAACGGTTCGCTCATGGTAAAACGTCAAACTTTGCTGCGGTATGCGTGCAAAAAGATGTCTAAAGAATTTGTGCAAAATCCAGATTGTTTCCGTATTTTATCATGGACTAATGCCCAAGTTGACTTTTATAATCAACAGATTCGGACATATTTGTATGGGAAGAATGCTAGTAGATTTATTCCTGGAGAAAGATTAATTACTAGAGATCCGGTGATAGCACCTGATGGGAAAACTGCCATTCTTTCTACATCTACAGAATTTAATGTTGTAGATGTGTTAGCAGAACGTTATAACAATTATGATGCTTGGAGATTGAAAGTAGAAACAGATGAAGGAATTGTGCGTCAAATTTATGTTTTACATGAAGATGAAGAGAAACGATTTAAACAAGAAACTCAACGGTTGCTCAGAAGTGCCAAACGTAATCCTTTTCTGTGGAAGCAATACTATAAACATTTAGAGCAGTTTGCTAATATCAGAAATTGCTTTGCATTAACTGTGCATAATAGTCAAGGTAGCACTTTCTTAGAAGCAGGTATTGATGGACAGGATTTGAGTAAGCGATTGAATCCAGAACGGGGAGAGGATAATAAATCAATTCTAGCTAAAATTAGGGAGTTTAATCGCTTGTATTATGTTGCTAGTTCACGAGCTAGACAGCGTATTTTAGTAATTAGGTAATCTATAAGCGGCTAAGAATCATCAACTAAAATAACCTTATTTTGGAATTGGAGAGGAGCGCAATTGTGTTTGTGTGTGCGTGGTTTAATTCTCAATTAGCACGTTTCGATATATAGGTTTTTGATTTCACAATTTCGGATCGTTTAGGTAGCAATCACCAATTATTTAGTTGAGATAGATTACAAATTTTCCATACCGCGTTCCCATTACTTACAGCAGATTCGAGGTTTATGAGGTATTGAGCCGAGATACGTGTAAAAACCTGCAAGATGGTCTGGAAATGCCTACTGTGTCTAGCTTTCAACAATTTTCACCCCCATCCTTATAAGCTTGACCACACAGAGGACAAAACTTATACCTCAACGACACCACCAACTCACCACAATTGGCACAACTAGACCGTAATTGCGTACCGCACAGATAACAAAACCTAGCCCGAACATTTCCCCACATTGAATCCACAGCGCCACCAGGATTCCAACATTGGGGGCAAAACTTAATCGCTGCCATTGCTACCACCTCTTCCCCCCTGACAACAGCCTGCAAATACTCAACAGGCACAGACAAAGCCAAAGCAAGACCGCTGAGAGTTTTATGGCTGAGTTTCCTTGTCAATCCCCGTTCAATCTTCCCCACAGAACGAGAATGAACACCAGCCGCATTCGCCACCTCAAACTGAGTTAAATTGAGTTCCTTTCTCATCCGCAAAACATAGTCTGACAGAGATTCTCCAGGTTTGGGAGTTTTAAAAGTATCCATAAAACGCTGCCAATATTTCTCCCTAAAACATATATAATTTAGGAATAAATAACCTTGCTAAAAACACACAAATTCCCGTGAAGCAAGCTGTCACATTAGCCACCGTTGTCGTCAAATTTTTAGAACGAACTGGACTAGCACCCAGTACCATAAAAACCTACGAATTAACCCTCTTAAACTTTCTGGCAGAGTATGGAAGTTGGCCAATCGAAATAATCAGTAAGCAAACATTAATCGAGTATCTAGACAGCCTTTCACATTTAAAATACACAACTCACCACAAGCATCAAGCAATACTGCAAAGTCTATTTAACTTCGCCGTTCAACAAGAGTATATAAAAATCAACCCAATTCAGGGATTAAAACAACGTCCCCCACAACGAGAGAAAGGCGAACATAAAAGCGATACTCCCATAAGATATCTAACATCAGACCAGCTAAATATCCTCTATACAGTAACAAAAAATGACCTGCGGCTGTCAGCAATAATTCATCTATTGCATCGCACAGGATGCAGAATAGGAGAGCTTTTATCCTTAAATATAGAAGACATAGATATCAAAAATCAGAAATTTCAGGTATTGGGAAAAGGCAACAAACAAAGGTGGTGCTTTTATAGCAATGATGCCGCCCAATCACTAAATAAATATTTCCAACACACACGACATCAAAATATCAACGCCTTGTTCACAGCACAACATCCAGTTACCCTCAAAGTCAGTAGAATTAGCTATCACACATTGCACGATTATTGGCGAGAAATTACCAGCACAAATCCCGAATTAACCGGGGTACGCATTCATGATTTACGACATACTTATGCTACAGAACGAGTAGGATTAATCAGCATAGAAGAATTACGCTCACTCATGGGACATGAAAGCATTCAAACCACATTACGTTACCAGAAAGTTACCTCCCAAAAAGCCGAATCAGCCGCCCGTCACGCCTTAAATATGCTGATTAATCCACAAATATAAAGCTGAACTGAGTCACCATAAAATTCATAATTATTGACAACTTTTTGAGCGAAAAAACAGCATTTTTATAAGCATTGTCAATTTCTACCCAAAAGAATATAAAATACTCTTTGGTAGGAGAGTGAGGGATAAAACCTTTTTCTGGGCTAACTTCAATTTTTATGTTATAAATATTACTTGAATGGCTTCAATTGACCGTACCGCTTACCCCAAATTTAAACAATTTCCTGACCCCAAAGAACTGGCAGAACTTTATACTCCGACACCCACAGAAATCAAGTTTGTTAAGTCTAAAACCAAGAACCATGAAGGATTACTACGGTTAATGGTTCTGCTCAAATCCTTTCAACGTTTGGGATATTTCCCTCATCCTGAACAGATCCCAATTGGGTGCGGCTCTTTTAGGAAGAAGGTATACTGAAAGGGAGTAATTTAAAAAAAGCTTGTAGAACAAAGGTGTGGAAAAAATACCCCTGTTGAAAGACAAGCACCGAAAAGAAGCAGAGTCAGAGGATAGCCCAGAGGTATGCAAGCATCTACCGTAAAAGAAGACAGATTTTTCCAAGAAGCACGACAACTATTTGAAGAAATAGTGGATTGGTTAAGTTCAGAAAGTGCTTGTGGTTTGGAACATGGAGAAATAGAAGAGAATCTCTTCCGGAACGGA
Source organism: Nostocales cyanobacterium (assembly GCA_004293145.1). GTDB lineage: Bacteria > Cyanobacteriota > Cyanobacteriia > Cyanobacteriales > Nostocaceae > RDYJ01. The sequence continues at coordinate 3,941 of RDYJ01000200.1, forward strand.
AACGAGCTATTAAGAAGGTTGCTGCAAGGATATTTAGACAGACGCAGCGATGATGAAATAGAAGGGGACTGTTTGGGTAGTGACGGAGCCAAAAGAACCCATAAGCGGAAATTGTCCCGAAAACTGACCACAATATTTGGCACAGTTATAGTTAGACGAATGGGCTATGGTGGTAGAAAGATAACTAGCCTGAGTCCATTGGATGCAGAATTAAACCTACCAACAGAACAATATTCGCACGGAGTTAGGCAGAGAGTAGCGAAAGAAGTAGCCTTAAACGGGTTTAACACCACAGTAGAAACCATTAAGAAAACAACAGCAGCGCAAGTACCTAAGAGGCAAGTAGAAGAATTAGCGAGAACCAGTGCCAGAGACTTTAATGAGTTCTATGAATACCAGCAATCACAATCAAAGCAATTAGAACAGACAGGAGAAATCATCGTCATCAGTGCAGATGGCAAGGGTGTAATTATGCGGAAAGAAGATTTACGCCCCAGCACTCAAAAACGAGCAATTGCCAGTCACAGGAAGTTAGAAAAACGATTGACCAAAGGAGAAAAGCGCAACTCAAAGCGGATGGCAACGGTAGCTGCTGTTTATACTATCAAACCATTTATTCGTACCGCCGAACAAATCATTAACCCCAAAGAATTTCCGCACGTCAAACGTCCTCGCCCTGAAGGAAAGCGTGTTTGGGCTTCTTTAGTCAAAGAACCAGAAACAGTGATTAAAGAGGCGTTTGATGAAGCATTGCACCGAGATCCAAATCAACAGAAAAACTGGGTAGCATTAGTTGATGGCAATAAGACACAATTACGTCTTCTCAAACAATTGTCTCGAAAACACAACATCAAACTCACAATTGTTCTTGATATTATCCATGTGATTGAGTATTTGTGGAAAGCAGCTTTTGTCTTCCATTCTCCTACTAGTAAACAAGCTGAAGATTGGGTGAGTGAACGTTTGCTTCGCATTTTGAATGGTCAATCTAGTTTGGTGGCTTCTGGTATGCGTCGCAGTGCTACCTTACGTCAACTAACAATTGAACAACGTTCTGCTGTGGATAAATGCGCTAATTACCTCCTCAATCATGGTGCTTTTCTCAAATACGATGATTATTTGGCTGCGGGTTTTCCCATTGCCACTGGTGTGATTGAGGGGGCTTGCCGTTACTTAATTAAGGACAGAATGGATATTACGGGCGCTCGATGGAGTCTTGACGGTGCTGAGGCTGTTTTGCGTCTTCGTTCTCTTTACGTCAGTGGTGATTGGCATGAATATTGGCGCTTTCATCAACGGCAAGAATTTCAACGTCTTCATCTCACTGCTTATCAATCTGGCATTCCTTTGCTCAAAGGTGTCTCTCAAGCTCGTTGCTCTACTACTCCACCACCATTACCAATGCTTGTTTGACCTCCTTGTCCGTCTTCTTAAAAGAGCCGCACCCATCCCAATTGCGGTAATTAAACATCTCCGGTCGTGTTTAAAGTTACAAGACTCAGTAAAAGCAATACCCTCCGAACGCCAACGTCATACCTATAAAAATATTATTCGGGAGTATTTAGGGGTCAAACAATATGATAAAACTGGTCAAAGATTAATAGCCACATTAGTTGCAGAAGCTGCCCAAATTAAAGACCACCCTGCTGATTTAATCAATGTCGCAATTGAGGAATTAGTTAAAGAACGATACGAATTACCAGCATTTAGCACCCTTGACCGATTAATTCGCCACATTCGGTCAATGGTCAATAATCGGTTATTTGCACTTTGTTCTCAAGGACTTTCAACTACCGAACAAATTTATTTAGACCAATTACTCGTGGTGATAAACAATGAGGATGATGATGAAAATGCCACCCTGAATTTATTAAAATCGCCACCTAAAAGTGCCAAACTAAATGGGATGAAACTCCTGCAAAATAAATTTAATATGCTCATGACTTTTGGAGATGCCAAGCGATTACTACAAAATATTGCTCCTACCAAAGTTAGACATTTTGCTGCATCCGCTAGAACTTTAGATATCGCGGAATTTCAAGATATTAATTTACCCAAACGGCGGACATTGTTATTATGTCTATTGTACGAGGCACAGGTAAAAACTCGTGATTATTTAGTCGAGATGTTTATTAAACGTGTCCTGAAGATTCAAAATAATGCCAAACTGCGATTGCAGGAACTTCGGGATAAACATCTGACAGAAACATCAGAGTTGTTAGCAACATTGGGACAAGTATTGCAAGCATCCAAACAAGCCAAGGAAACCCAGGATAATGCTGTATTTGGAGAACAGGTGCAGTCAATTTTGGATGAACATGGTGGGGCAGAATTGCTGATGCAAAAATTAGATGAAATTGCGGCGTACAATACCAATAACTATTTACCATTAATGTGGCGGTTTTATGCTGCCAACCGCAAAGCACTGTTTAGTTTGGTGCGTTCTCTAGATATTCTCTCTACTTCTGCGGATGAATCAGTGATTGAAGCTTTGCAATTTGTGTTAGATCATGAACACAAACGTTCTAAATATTTACCTTTTGATATCAATTTGGATTTTATTAGTAATAACTGGCGGGCGCTAGTTGTAGTAGAAATTGATGGCACTGAGGTTTTGGTACGTCAGCAATTAGAAATTTGCATCCTTTACAATTTGGCGACTGAATTTAAAACGGGAGATGCCTGTGTTGTGGGGTCGGAAAGCTACGCGGATTTCCGCGAACAATTATTAAGTCATGTTGAATGTGAACCGTTAATAAAAGATTATTGTGACTTAATTGGTTTTCCGGCTAATCCAACGGATTTTGTCGAACATTTACGCTTATGTTTAACACAAGTTGCTGAGAAAGTAGATAATATTTGTGCTGTCGATAAACAATTTACAATTAATAAGGAAGGCAACCCTGTATTAAAGAAACCGCCATCATTTACCCAACCCCCAGAGGTGGATTTATTGGAGTCGAAAATCCGGGCGCTGATGCCGGAACGGAGTATTTTAGACATATTATGCAATGTTGAGCATTGGTTGAATTGGACTAGACATTTTGGTTTGATGTCGGGAAGTGAAGCGAAAATATCTGACCCTGGGGAACGTTATATTTTTACTACTTTTGGTTATGGTTGCAATCTTGGACCTAATCAAATGGCTCGTCATTCGGGGGGTATGGTGACTGCCCATGAGATTTCTTATACTAACCGTCGCCATGTTAGTGCTGCCAAGATTGAAGCGGCAATTCGGGATATTATTAATGCTTATAACCGTTTCAGCTTACCTTCTTGTTGGGGGACAGGGAAAAAGGTGGCGGCGGATGGCAGTAAGTTTGAGATATACGAGAATAATTTACACAGTGAGTATCATATCCGTTACGGTGGCTATGGTGGTATTGCCTATCATCATGTCTCTGATAAATACATTGCTTTGTTTACTCATTTTATTACCTGTGGGGTTTGGGAAGCGGTTTATATTTTGGATGGGTTGTTGAAAAATCTCTCGGATATTCAGCCGGATACGTTGCACGCAGATACTCAAGGTCAATCTGGACCTGTGTTTGCTATTTCCTATCTTCTGGGTATTAAGTTGATGCCACGTATCCGTAACTGGAAGGATCTTAGTTTTGTGCGTCCTGGTGCAGATGTTAGCTATGAGCATATTGAGCCACTGTTTAAGGGTGTGGTCAATTGGAGTTTAATTCAGACTCATTGGTACGACATGATGCGGGTGGTGCTGTCAATTAAGGCTGGTAAGGTGATGCCTTCGACGCTGTTACGTAAGTTGGGTAGTTATAGTCGGAAAAATCGTCTTTATCAAGCTTTTCAAGAGTTGGGTAAGGTGGTGCGGACTATGTTTCTGCTGGATTATATTTCTAATGTTACGTTGAGACGGGAAATTACGGCGGTAACAAATGTTGTGGAGATGTACAATGGTTTTCTGGATTGGGTATTTTTTGGTAAGCAAGGGATGATTACTGAGAATGATCCGATTGAGCAGGAAAAGCGGTTAAAGTATCTGGATTTGGTTGCCAGTGCGGTGATTTTGCAGAATACGGTGGATATGTCGTTGGCGATTCAAACGTTAATGTCACAGGGTGAGGTGATTCCTATGCGATATCTTGCTGCTTTGAGTCCTTATATTACAAGACATATCAAAAGATACGGTGATTATGTGGTGAATTTACATAATATTCCTCAACCTTTGGAGGCTGCTATTAATCTTCCACCTGAAATCTTTGAAATGTAGACACAGCAATCGTTTCCAGACCATCTTGCAGGTTTTTACACGTATCTCGGCTCAATACCCTATAGCTCCAAGTTACTAAACCTAGAACTAAAAACCAGGACGGATGTATATAGAAAGGTATTCCAAAAAGGTTGCCAACCCGAATTGTGCTATTCATGGTATTCACCTGTGACATGGGCATTGAGAAGTTTGTTGTTTCTCTCAATGCCCTTATCGTAACGAAATATTAAGTAAATTTAATCTTTGTAACGGTAGTGGTGTCCGTCCATTAAGGTGTGGTTAGACGAATTTAGCCTCGAAAATACAGTTTTTACGGGTGAGGGTGGGTGGGCAAAAAGTTACCCCACTTAAATGTGGGGTTGCTGTTTTCAGTAGTAGATATAGCTGTAGCTATTCAGAAAAAGAACATTATTGATCCTCAAGACCTAATCATAGGATGGGTTTCACTCTCAAATAAAATGCCCCGATTTTAGATAATTCGGGGCTTTGTAATTAGTCTTCAATTTCTAAATCTTCGTCATACTCATCTGATTCAAACTCCTCATCAGCCACATCATCAAAATTGCCGTTTAAGCTATTTAATCCTTCAATACGTTTAGAACGAGCAGCTTTATGAGCAGCACGTCTATCTCGAATTTCATCCAAATTATTCAATCCGTAAAGTTTGCGTGCATAATTGACCAATTCTTTTAATGGTGTATTCACATAATCTTTGCGGAATTGGTAATTATGTTTCTCCCAATCAAATTCTTTTCCATTAAATCGGGCTGCGGCTGCTAATTCTCTACCAGATTCTTCTCGTAATACTTCAATTACCATCAGGTGTACTTTTTCCTGATAAGTAGTTACTCGCTCTAAAGCTGGAATGTGCTTTTCAATTTTACGTACTGTTTTGGCTACTTTGCGAGCGTTAACCATTAGAAATACTCCTTGTTATTTTCTATTTTTCTCATAGAAAACGCATCGAAAGATGCCATTAAACTTCATGATTGCCAATTGATAATTGGCATTTATTTTCATAATTATCACCAGTTCTGATCATACAAACTATAGCAATCCTAAATGATATATGAGAGTTCAATAAACCTTTAAAATTTATAAAATAAGGATTTTTATCTACAAATTTTCTCATGTTTAAGGTATAACTACTATATATAGAATTTATAAAATGATGTTTTAGGATTTTCAAATACAAATAAAAAAATAACCTGTATTGTTGGTGGCAATACATGGTTATTTTAGATGATTATTCTGTCAATCTCTGAGCATCAATTATTCGTCTTCATCATCCTCATCTAAGTCATCATCTTCATCGAGTTCTTCTTCCTCATCCTCATCTAAATCTTCGTCATCATCCTCATCAAGTTCATCATCTAAATCATCCAATTCTTCCTCTTCTTGTTCTTGGAATGAATTGCGACGTTCCAAAGATGCACGATTGAATTCGACTAAATCAGCTATTGCTTGTTCTGGATCAGTGCTAATTGTGTCGTATAGCATACTCATGAAAATAGCAACTACTTCTGGTGGATATTTCATTGCATCCGGGTGTCCAAACAATTTAGGAAATAATTTGCTATTCCATTTCTGCCAATCAAACTTTTTATTACCGCCTTTCTTTTTTACTTGTGCTGCAATATCAAGTCCGAGTTTTTCACGGGCTGCATGACCGATTTTAGTAGAAATTCTTGAGTCTCGTAGCTGTAATTTAATCCCGTATTCTTTGAAGATTAAATTCCGCAATTCTTTCAATAAAGTCAATGCTTCTTCTTGTGGTGAAGCTGTTACTGCTTTAGATTTAGTTGCGGAAGCTGCATTATTTGTTTTCGCTGATGCTTTACCGTTGCTTGTATTGCGAGTATTGCCGTTAGTACGAGTTTTGGCTGTTGCCATTTTACTTTCTTCCTTTCATGAAGTGAATTTTTCACTTCCTTGCCGCAGTCGCGGCTTTCATCTCCATTTATTTCCAATTTCATGATTGAAATTTCAAATCTATACTTTGCTGTCACAACCATTTAAACTACTCGAATGCCAGCAAAGTGCTATCATTTAGGTAATGATCTGGTAGTAGACCAGCACTAGCAAAGGAGGCAGTATGGCAACAATTACGATTCGCAATATATCTGATGAGTTGCTTGAGCGCATTAAACGCTTGGCGGCACAAAAGGGGGTTTCGATGGAGCAAGAAGTCCGCGATTTGTTGCAAAAACGTTATGGGCAACGGGATGAAGTGCTTGCTCGTATTCGTCAACGGGCGGAGGTATTGCCGATGGAAGCAGAAAGTCGGGTACAGTCTTGGAAATCAGAAGGACGACCCTGATGGTAATTGATACGATGGTTTTTGCCTATGCCATACTGCACGTAGAGAATAAATATGAACAGGCGATCGCTGCTTTAGAAAGTGTAGATCAGATTGTGGTACCTGATTCGTTGTTTGTTGAGTTGGGCAATGTGATTTGGCAATGGATTCAATTTCGACAACTGCCATTGCAAATGGGATTAGATGCAATGCAAGATGTTGAGGCATTAGTTGATGTGATAATTTCCAGTTCTCAAATTCGAGATGTTGCTTTAAAACTAGCAGTTCAAGCCAATCATTCCTTCTACGATACGTTATTCGTGGCAGCAGCAATTCAATCTGATACTCAGGTGCTGACTTATGATAGCGAAGCGCTCCGTAGGAATCGGAAACTGGCTGCTAAGTTTGGTGATAGGGTTCTATTACTAGAATAGATATCGCTGTTATTCAGGTAACAAATATAGCCGATTGGTTAGCAATAATTGTCCAAAAGGCTAAGGCATTAGTAATCAATTTACTCTACAAGGGGAAGTAAGTTGTGCAAACAAGATTGGATTTATGAAATTGACAGACTGGCCTACTTTAGCTAACCAAAATACGGCAATTGTAGCTGTGGAATATCATACCCCTGACAGAATGCAGATTTTACAGCAGTTTTACCATTGGGGTGAGGAGCGGTCTTTGTCAGTTTTTCTTTGGAATCCCGGTTACTGTGAACTACAGCAATTAATTCAGCATCAAGGTCAGTACATTTTACAGCCAACTGACAGGGGTAAAAACCAGGATATTCTTGATTATCTTTTGGCAGATTATCAACCAGGTATTTATTCAGGGGAAACGCATCTAATTTGTTTTGAAAAAATGCCACTTATATGTATAGATAAATAGGGAAATATTAAGAGGTTAATATCAGCCTAATAATTGTATA
>RDYJ01000227.1 GCA_004293145.1 Nostocales cyanobacterium
TACAACCAAGCATTGCCCCTATATAGGGCAGTGGGGAATAGGGGAGGGGAAGCTACCACCCTCAACAACATTGGCAGTGTCTACGACTCCCTGGGAGAAAAGCAGAAAGCATTGGAATTCTACAACCAGGCATTGCCCCTAAGAAGGGCGGTGGGGGATAGGGGCGGAGAAGCTACCACCCTCAACAACATTGGCAGTGTCTACCGCTCCCTGGGAGAAAAGCAGAAAGCATTGGCATTCTACAACCAAGCATTGCCCATATTAAGGGCAGTAGGGGATAGGGGCGGGGAAGCTAATACTCTCTGGAATTTCGCCTACCTCCAACGCAGTCAAGGCAACCTCAACGAAGCCTTAACTCAAATACAGTCAGCTATCAATATTATTGAAGACCTACGCACCAAAATTACCAGTCAAAATCTGCGAACTTCCTATTTTTCTACTGTTCAAGGTTACTACAAATTCTATATTGACCTATTGATGGAACTGCACAAACAACAACCATCAAAAGGATATGCTGCCTTAGCATTACAAGTTAGTGAAAGTTCCCGTGCTAGGAGTTTATTGGAATTAATTTCTGAGGCTAATACCGATATTCGTACTGGTGTTGATGCAAAATTACTGGAAACAGAACAGCAGATAAAACAACAACTTGATAATAGTGAAAAACGCCGTGTGCAATTACTCAGCGGTGAATATACACCTGCACAAAAACAAGCTATTGAAACAGAAATTAAAAAACTTGTAGACCAATATCAAGACCTGCAAACCAAAATTCGTAGTAATAGTCCCCGTTATGCTGCCATCACTCAACCCCAACCTTTAACATTACAGCAAATTCAACAACAGGTATTAGATGAAAATACCCTACTTTTAGAATATTCTTTAGGTGAGGAAAAAAGTTATTTATGGGCAGTTGATAAAAATGGAATGACCAGTTATGAACTTCCGAACAGTGCAGAAATAGAAAAACTGGTAAAAAACTTCCGTAATCAAATTCTCAAACCTTCATCAACTAAAAAATTAGTAGCTGAAGCAGCAGCACCTTTAACTAAAATTCTCTTAGAACCGGTAGCAAAACAGTTAGGAAATAAAAGATTAGTAATTGTTGGTGATGGGGCTTTGCAATATTTACCATTTGCAGCTTTAGCAACACCAAACAGTCAGGAATATCAACCATTAATAATTAATCATGAACTAATCACTTTACCATCTGCTTCTACTGTGGCTTTACTTCGCACTGAAAAAACAGGAAAAAAACCAGCATCTAAGGGTATAGCAATTTTAGCAGATCCTGTATTTACCAAAGATGATCAACGTTTTACTGGTAGAGATAAACCCAGTCAACAAAATACAGATAATTTAGAAACCCTGGCTTTAAAAAGAGCCGCAGATAATACAGATATCAAATTTCAACGTTTACCTTTTACCCGTGAAGAAGCCAAAACAATTTTAAATTTATTTCCCCAAAATCCAACCCAAAATCAAACCCAAAATCAAATACTATCAGCTTTTGATTTTGCAGCTAATCGTGATTTTATCGCCAGTCCTCAAATCAGTCAATATCGGATTTTGCACTTTGCCACTCACGGAATTTTAGATAGTAAACAACCAGAATTATCAGGTTTAGTTTTATCTTTATTTGATGAAAATGGTAAACCAGAAAATGGCTTTTTAAGATTGCATGATGTGTTCAATTTAAACCTATCCGCAGACTTGGTAGTTTTGAGTGCTTGTCAAACCGGTTTAGGTGAAGAAATAAAAGGGGAAGGAGTGGTAGGTTTAACCACTGGTTTTATCTATGCAGGTACTCCAAGAGTGGTGATGAGTTTGTGGAATGTGCAGGATCAGGCAACTTCGGTATTAATGGGGAAATTTTATCAAAAAATGCTCAAAGAGGGTTTAAAACCAGCCGCAGCATTGCGACAAGCACAAATAGAAATGTTTAATAGTGATGATTTTTCTAAAGCTGATTATTGGGCTGCTTTTACCTTTCAAGGAGAATGGAAGTAGATGACAGGTGAAAGTTCCTTGTTCCTAGTCTCAAACTGGGAATGTTATCAAGAGTCTCTGAATCTAAGATTACATCAAGTAATGTAAAGCAACAGATAGATTGTCTGCATTAT
>RDYJ01000029.1 GCA_004293145.1 Nostocales cyanobacterium
GAGGGTTTCAGAAAGTTTTTAGTATTACTGCGTTTATTTTTTCTTTCCTTGGGATGCTCTCCTTCAATCTAATATCTAACTAATATCTAAAATTTTTTACCCAGTTCCCAGTTCCCAGTAAAGAGTCCCCAGTCCCCTTTACACTTTCTGATTTAATTGATTATCCTTAAATAGTAGGGGAATAAACTGAGTGTAAATTGCCAGCAGGTGCTAGATGCTGCAAACAGAACAAATATTACAAGACCGTTATCAAATCCAACGCCAACTTGGTAATAATGGCATTCGCCAAACGTGGTTAGCCAAGGATTTGCAAGCAACTGAAGAAAAAAACTCTTTAGTTGTAGTTAAACTCTTGGCTTTTGGTGGTGCTGTTCAGTGGGATGACCTCAAACTTTTTGAGAGAGAAGGACAGATTCTTAAACAACTAAATCATCCTTTTATCCCCAAGTATATTGATTATTTTTGCATTGATGATCACAGTCTCTGGTTTGGCTTGGTTCAAGAATATATTCCTGGAGAGTCTCTCAAAGAAAAACTCGTTAATGGTGAAAGATTTACAGAAAACAAAGTGAGAAAAATTGCCGTTAAGATTTTAAAAATTCTCACCTATTTACATGAGTTAAATCCTGGAGTTTTACATCGAGATATTAAACCTAGTAATTTGATTTGGGGTGAAAATAATCAGATTTATTTAGTAGATTTTGGGGCTGTTCAAGATAAAGCAGCTAAAGAAGGTGCAACTTTTACCGTTGTTGGTACTTATGGTTATGCACCGATGGAACAATTTGGTGGCAGGGCAGTTCCGGCATCAGATTTGTATGCTTTAGGTGCAACTTTAATTCACTTGTTAACTGGTCTTCCTCCCGCAGATTTACCCCAGAAAGATTTAAGAATACAATTTGCAGATCGAGTTAGTTTGAGTTTATCATTTGAAAATTGGTTGCAAAAGCTAATAGAACCAGCACCAGAACAACGTTTTAGTCATACACATCAAGCCTTAGATGCACTAAAATCTGGGGAAATGGTTCAACAAAAAAACGCAATTAAACACTTAGATATCAAAGAAGTAATTAATAATTCTGGCTGTGGTTTATTTAATAAAGATGCAACAGTCCCAGAAGAAATCTTAGGTTGGAATTGGGGAGCGTTTTTGATGCCTTGGTTTTGGATGTGGCCTAATAATGTTTGGTATGGGTTGCTGTGTTTTATACCCCAAATTGGCTTGATAACGACGATCTATCTCGGCGCTAAAGGTAATGAATGGGCGTGGAAAAGTAGACGCTGGCGCAGTATTGAACAATTTAAACAACATCAACGTGGTTGGGCAATTGCTGGGATCATGATTGGCGCACCTGTGAGTATTATGATATGGATGGGAGTATTTGCTATGCTTATAGATAGCATATTTTGATTGATCTCGTTCCCAGTCTCAGACTGGGAATGCTATCACAGAGGTTCTGACTCTGGTATCATTGAAGGCAGAGCCTTCTCAAATTCATTCCCATACAGAGTATGGGAACGAGAAAATTCAAATTCATTCCCATACAGAGTATGGGAACGAGAAAATTTCGTCTTCACAAACGAGGTTTTTCACTCAATTTTATGGTAGTAGATATAGATATTGTAGTTTCTGATTGACCGTTACCTGTTTCCTCCGAATTGTGACTTTTAATTTCCGCTTGGGGTACAGCTTTTTCATACACACCCACAGGACAAGCAACATTAGTACCACCTAAACCGCAATAACCACCGGGATTTTTGGCTAAATACTGCTGATGGTAGTCTTCAGCATAGTAAAACTCAGGTGCATCTAAAATTTCTGTGGTAATTTTTCCATACCCTGCTGCTTCTAAAGCTTGTTGATAAGCATCCTTTGAAACTTCTGCTAGTTGCTTTTGTTCTGGGGAATAAACGTAAATTCCAGAACGGTATTGAGTGCCAGTATCATTACCTTGACGCATCCCTTGGGTGGGGTTGTGGCTTTCCCAGAAGACTTTTAGCAGTTGAGAATAAGTAATTACTTTGGGATCAAACACCACTAACACCACTTCATTATGACCAGTCATTCCAGTGCATACTTCCCTGTAGGTGGGGTTGGAAGTGTAACCAGCAGCATAACCTACCGCAGTGCTGTAAACTCCATTTTGTTGCCAAAATTTGCGTTCCGCACCCCAAAAACAACCTAAACCAAACATCGCTGTTTCCATACCTTCAGGAAACGGAGGTTTGAGGGGGTTGCTATTAACGTAGTGTTTTGCGGGTACTGGCATTTTTTCTGTACGTCCTGGTAACGCTTGCTCAGGTGTGGGTATGGCCAGTTTTTTACCAAATCCGAATATTCCCATTGTTTTTGATGTATTTTATGAATGATGGTTTTACTTTATATATTGTAAAGATTTTGGGTATTGGTGGAAATTTGGTAGTGAGGATATTAGGCCTTTTTTATTCCTCTGCGCGCCTCTGCGTCTCTGCGTGAGACAAAAAATGTGGTTCATTTACCCGAAAATCGCTGTAAAATTTGTACCTATCTGTTGATCAAATATTCAATAATTTTGCCATTGCTAAACGTTGTAATTTACCCGTCGCACCACGAGGTAAAGCTGCTAAAAGATGAATTTGTTTAGGAACTTTAAAATCAGCCAACATATTTGAACAATGTTGTTGAAGTTCTTTTTCAGTTGCTTCAGCTTGTAAAACTACAGCAGCATGAATTTCTTCACCTAAAGTTTTGTGAGGAACTGCAAAAGCTAAAGCCTCAGCAACCGCAGGATGACGTAATAAAACATCATCAACTTCTAAAGGTGAAATTTTCTCACCCCCCCGGTTAATTAATTCTTTAATTCTTCCCGTTAAACGCAGATATCCATCCGCATCTATTGTTCCCTGGTCTCCAGTGCGAAACCAACCATTAACAAAAGCAGTCGCATTAGCATCGGGGTTATTTTCATAACCATCAATAACGTTTGCACCTTTCACAACTACTTCCCCTAAACTACCTTGAGGTAATAAATTACCTTCTTCATCCATAATACCAACTTCGACATTAAACCCATAACCCACAGTTCCCGGTTTACGAATTTTTGGTGGTAAAGGGTTGGTTGACATTAAGTGGGCTGCTTCCGTCATACTGTAAGATTCTAAAACGGGAGAATTTAAAGTATTTTCCATTTGTTCGATGATAATTGGTGCTAAAGATGCACTACTAGAACGGATGAAACGAAAGCGGTTATTTTTAACAATTTCTTGATTACGAATTGCCCGTGCTAAAATTGTTTGGTGCATGGTAGGGGCGGCGGAATACCAAGTAGGTTTGTAAGTTTCTACGAGTTTCCAAAATTCCAAAGCATTAAAACCATTGGGACAAATTAAAGTTCCTCCTGATGCGAGGGTTGCTAATAAACATCCTACCAAGCCATGAATGTGGAAAAGTGGCATTAAACAAAGTGTACTATCAGCAGACGTGAGGGAATAAGCCCCGATAATATTATTAGCAGAAGCGATTAAGTTACGATGACGAATAGGTACACGTTTCGGACGGCTGGTAGTACCGCTAGTATGTAAAATCATCGCTATATCATCAGCATTTGGTGGTTGTGTATTGATGGTTTTTGCTGATGTTGGTTTCACTAATTCAAAGTTTAAAGTTCCGTCATTATTAACTTGGGCATTAATTAATATCATATCGGGTGTTGCTGCTGCTATTGCTGCTTCTGGAGTTCCCGATAATGTAATTAATGCTTTAGCTTGAGTATCTTCGTAATAAAAAGCAAATTCTTCTTGTTTATATTTAGGATTTAAAGGTGCAGCAGTTCCACATAAAGCAGATGCTAAAAATGTCATAGCCATTGGTGTACCATTATTCATAGCTATGGCTATTCTGTCTCTTCTTTGTAAACCAAAACTATAAAGTTGAGATACTAATTTATTTATATTTTCTCGTAATTGTTGATAATTAATAACAGCACCATCAGGATTGATTAATGCTGGTTGATTATTTTCTTGGGTAAATAATGTAAATATGTTCATTTTCAGTTATTAGTTGTTATTATTCCCTATTCCCTGTTTTTTATATTCTAAAGCTAAAGCGATCGCCATAAATAAAACAGTAAAACCTTGAATAGCATAAACTACGGTGACGGGTACTCCGGCGCTACGTTGCATAATATTTGCACCGCTGCGAAGGGAGGCGAAAAAGAGGGAAGTTAAGACTACACCCCAAATACTACCACGACTGAAAAAGGCGATACCTGCGGTCAGCAAAGCTATCGCAATGGCATCAAATCCATAACCGGGGGAAACTTGTGCAAATAATCTATATTTTAAACCCATGACTTCACACGCACCCGCTAAACCAGCTAAACCACCAGCTAAACTCATGACTAACATAATAGTCTGTTCTACAGAAATTTTGGCATAACGGGCGGCGATAGGATTAAAACCAACGGTGTTAATTTGGTATCCTAAAGGCGATCGCACTAATAATACCCATAAAATCCCCGCTGTAATTAATGCTAATAAAATTCCCGCATGGGCAAGACTTCCGGGTAAAATAATTGGTAATTGGGCAGTTTTAGCAATTAGTGGTGAATAAGGACTTGGTGCGTTTGGTGCTTTTAAAGGATTTTGTACCAAATAGCTAATTAAATTCATTGCAATGTAATTTAATAGCAAAGTTGTGATGACTTCATTTACGCCTTTAATAGCTTTGAGATAACCGGGAATAAAACCCCAAGCTGCACCAAAAATAAAACCTCCAAATAGCGCCAAAGGTATATGAATAAATGCGGGTATACCTTGAATATATAACCCAATCAAACTACTTCCCAAAGCACCTAAATAAATTTGTCCTTCTCCACCAATATTAAATTGTCCACCACGTAATGCTACCAAAACTCCTAAACTTGTAAATAACAAAGGAGTCATTTTGGTGAGGGTATTTCCAAAACCAAAATAGGTAGTCAGAGATTCTTGAAATAACGCTGTATATGCAACAATGGGATTAGCACCCGCTAACAATATTAAACCAGCACCAACTAATAAAGCTGATATAATAGCTATTAGGGGCGATAAAATGGGTAATAGGGTTTGAAAACGATTATTTATTGTCATTCATTTTTCCCACCACCCATCAACAAACCAATCTCTTCAATAGTTGCTGTTTGTGCATCCAGAATATCCACAAATTCACCTTTATATATTACAGCAATGCGATCGCTCATGGCCATCACTTCCTCTAACTCAGTGGAAATATACAAAATAGCCGCCCCCTGTTCCCTTGCTTTTAACAATTTTGTATGCACTACTTCTGTTGCACCTACATCTAATCCCCTAGTAGGTTGCAGCGCAATAATTAAACTCGGTTCTTCTGCTAATTCTCTCGCTAAAACTACTTTTTGTTGATTTCCTCCTGACAAATTACCAACTTGTACATTTTCACTATTTGTCCTGACATCAAAAGCTGATATTGCTGATTTAGCATTATTTTTAATCGCTTGTTTTTGTAGTAAAAAATTTCGAGCAAATGGCAGTTTTTGAAAAGTCTTCAAAATCAAATTCTCGCCAATATTAAATTGTAAAACTAATCCCATCTTCTGTCTATCTTCAGGAATATAACCAATTTTTAAACCCTCATTATTTCCAGAATAAAACTCAATTTTTCCTTGTTTAATAGTTCGCAAACCTGCAATAGCATCCGCTAATTCTCTTTGTCCATTTCCATCAACACCAGCAATTCCTAAAATTTCCCCTTCTCGCAGTTGAAAAGAAATATTTTGAACAGCATTTATACCCCGATCATCTGCAACTTGTAAATTCTCTACCGATAATAATAATCTTCCCAAAAATACTGGAAATTTCTGCAAATTTAAAACTACTTCCCGCCCTACCATTAATTCAGCTAAATCCTGATTTGTGGTAGTCTTAGTATTAGTTGTCCCGACAATTTTACCACGACGCAATACAGTTATATTATCACACAAATTCATTACTTCTGATAATTTATGACTAATAAAAATAATCGTATTCCCGCTATCTGCAAGTTGACGCAAGATAGAAATTAATAATGTAACTTCTGGCGGTGTAAGCACTGCTGTAGGTTCATCGAGAATTAACAACTTTGCTTGACGATAGAGAACCTTCAGAATTTCTACCCGTTGTTGTATCCCCACTGGTAAATCTTGAATTTTAGAATTTGGATCAATTTCTAATTGATAAGCTTGGGATAAAGCGAATATTTCTTGTTGTTTTTGACGTAAATTTAAAGGAGTAAACCGCCATGTTTTTTCAGTTCCTAAAATAATATTTTCTGTCACTGTTAAAGTAGGTACAAGCATAAAATGTTGATAAATCATACCAATCCCCAGTTTAATCGCTTCCTTGGGTGAAGTAATATTTACAGGGTTTTCTTCTAAATATATTGTTCCAGAATCAGGTTGATGAATACCGCTAAGAATATTCATTAACGTTGTCTTACCTGCACCATTTTCACCCAAAATACCATGAATTTTACCACGTTCAATAGTTAAATTAATATTGTCATTAGCTACAAATGAACCAAAGGATTTAGTAATATTTTCTAAGCGGAGATAGGTCATTTTTCTATTATTATGATAATTAATTGTCAATATTATTTTTTTAACAAACCACTCCAGACACAGAGGACACAGAGAGAAGAAAGAATATATTGGTATTTTTTGCATTTTTATCTGTGTTTATCTGTGTTCCATTATTATTGATATTTTGTTTTTCGGGGATCTAAAAACTTAGACCTTCTTCACACAACGGGTATCTTTACCACCTTCCTTACATGATTCAAAAATTATTTTCTTATCAACAATTTCCTTTTGTACCTTCAGCACTTTTTCTTGAACGGCTGCTGGAACCATTTCTCCAAATTTACCTAAAGACAATATATCTGGTTTTTCAAACCCAATAGTATAAATTTCTCCTTTTAACTGTTTTTGTTGTCCTAATTCTGCTAAGTAAGTAATGGCTAAATCTAGCCGTTTCACCGCACTGGTTAAAACTGCTTTCGGTGCAACATCTAACTGATCTTTAGTATTACCAAAAGCATAGACTCCTTTATCACTAGCTGTCTGTAAAACCGCCGCCGAGGCTGTATCTAACCATTGAAAAATCACATCATTACCAGCAGAAATTAAAGCTAAAGTTGCTTCTTTACCCTTAGCTACATCACTCCAATCACCAGTAAAAGTCGAAGTAATTTTAATATTTGGATTCACAGATTTTGCACCCAATTCAAATCCGTGTAATTCTTGCTGGGTAGCTTCAAATTCCTGTCCAGCAATGTAAGCTAATTTGTTAGATTTAGTCACAGAAGCGCCGATAATTCCACATAAATAACTAGCTTGGATGTGATCTATTCGCAAAGCCGCAATATTATCACCTTTAATGGAACCATTAACAGCAACAAAAAATGTATTAGGAAATTGGGAAGCAACTTGTTCTACCGCAGCATCAAATTGGCCACCGTGAGCAAACACCATATTATATCCTTTACGGGCAAAATCTGTTAATACTTCCGCTTGATCTGCTTGGGTGACGTTTTCAACATAAGCAATATCAGCACCTAGCTTTTGTTTTGCTAAATTAACACCTTCATAACCAGATTGATTCCAAGCTTGATCTGTTATGATTCCGGGAAGAGCGATTGCTATTTTCAACCCTTCATTACCACTGGTCGTTGCGGGGGTTGGGTTGGGGTTATTAGCGCAAGCTTTCAAAAGTAAGCTAGTACCTAATGTTGCTGAACCATACCAAATAAATTTGCGTCGATTTAAGTTAAATACCATAGATTTTCCTCACACACCTAGTTATTTTCGTCATGTTAATACTTTAAAAGTATAAGCGTTATTTTGAAAGAGAGAATATGATTTTTTTTACTTTTGACTACAGACAGATTCACAGGAAGTAAAAATGTTCTAGTAATAGAAAAATAATATAGCGTGAGGTAGAACAGATGAGCAATTACAAAGAATTCTTACGTGTCACCCTGGCGATATCTATGATCATAGCTGGAGTCACACACTTTGCTTTCCCTGAACCCTACGTCAGAATTGTACCTCCTCAACTTCCCGCACCTTTAGAAATAGTTTATCTGAGTGGTTTTTATGAAATTCTGGGTGGAATTGGTTTATTAGTACCACCAGTGAGTCAAGCGGCAGCTTGGGGATTAATAGCTCTTTTTATTGCTGTGTTTCCTGCTAATATCAATATGGCAGTTAATCATATTAAAATTGAACATATACCAGATTCACCTTGGTTTCAAGCAGTCAGACTACCATTTCAAGCAGTATTAATTGCTTGGGCTTGGTGGTATACTAAACCTTCAGATAAAGAAAAACAAGCTTCAATAATTCCTAAATCACTGATTCCTCATGAACTAGACTGGTAAATATTGGTATTATAAATCTTGTATAGATTTTTTTAGGATTTTTTTATGAGTGCATCCCCAACATTAAAACAGTTAAAAGCAGAATTGATCACACCAGAAAATTTTCAGCCTTATGGACAGGTAATATTTGCTAGTAAAGACGGTAAATCTTTTGATTCAGAAGATGCACATTTAAATTTACAAAATGGTATCCCCCGTTTTTATATTATGCGTTTACACAACAAAGGAACGAAGTTTTATAAAATTACTCGTCATATCCAATGTACTCAATGTTTAGGTTCTTTAGAAGGTAAAGATTGGTTGATGGCAGTTTGTCCACCTAAAAACGACATTAATGAACCTGTATTAGCAGAACTTGCTGCTTTTCGCATTCCTGGAAATTGTTTTATTAAATTAGAAGTAGGAACTTGGCACGCTGGACCATATTTTGACCATGAATTTGTCGATTTTTATAATTTAGAATTAAGTGACACAAATGTGGTAGATCATTTCACTCATGATTTTCTCAAAACTCATCAGTTAGAGTTGGAAATGGTATAGCAGGGAATAGGGAATAGGGAATAGAAAGTTATTTGTTTATCCTCCTGACTCCTGTACAGACGTTCCGCCGGAACGTCTCTACTGACTCCTCTCTTCTAAGTTCCTAACATTTGCAAATTATGCAAAGTTGAATAAAGTCCCCCTGTTTGTATTAATTGTTCATGGCTTCCCTGTTCAATTAATTCTCCTCGTTTCAATACAAAAATCCGGTCTACATCGCGAATTGTTGATAGCCGATGAGCGATAATAATTGCAGTTCGTTTTGTTAACAACTGATTTAATGCCTGTTGAATCAAGGCTTCTGTTCCCACATCTAAACTAGCTGTAGCTTCATCTAATACTAAAATTTGCGGGTTACGAATAGCAGCCCGTGCAAAGGCTAAAAGTTGCTTTTGTCCACTAGAAATATTTGTCCCCCGTTCTCGCAATTGAGTATCATATCCTTGAGGTAATTGATGAATAAAATCAGCAACATTAGTTTTTTCAGCTGCTAGTTCAATTTCCTCAAAAGTGTAACTATCCCCTAAAGTAATATTACTTCTAACATCACCAGCAAACAAAAAAGCCTCTTGCAAAATTACCGCCATATAACGCCGCAGTTCTGCTTGTGGTATCTCCCGAATATCTACACCATCAATAAGAATACGTCCTTGTGTGGGTTCATAAAGCCGACATAAAAGCCGGATAATCGAACTTTTCCCCGCCCCTGTCGGGCCTACTAATGCTATTTTTTCCCCTGGATGAATGATAAAATCTAAATCTTTAATTACATAATCATCATCTTTGTAAGCAAACCAAACGTGTTCAAAACGGATTTCTCCCAGTTCGGGTGAGGTAGTAAAATTCTGCGATTCTAGATCCCTAATGATCTCATCTATATAACCGAATTGAGTATCTAAAATTGAAAATCTAGGATTGATTTGATCTTTTATTTCTATGGGTTCATCTAAAATATTGTTAACTCTTTCAATGGCAGTAAAACCTGCTTGAATTACAGTGAATTTTTCGGCAAAATTCCTCAGAGGATCAAATAATTGCTGGGCAAATAAAATAAATGAAGATAAAATTCCAAAGGTGATATCTTGCTGTAATAGCAATAAACTACCTACCCACAAAACTCCAGCAATGGCAATCAAACTAATCCATTCTAAGGTTCCTGAAACAGCAGAATCATACCAAATGGTAGCATCAACTTCTTTGATATATTTGTTATTTGTAGCGCGAAATAATTCTGCATTAAATTTTTCTCTGCGGAACAACTGCACTATATTAATGCCAACAATGTTTTCTTGTAGTTGGGAATTTAGTTTTGATAGCTCTTCTCTTGATTTGTAATTAGCAAGGCGATACTGTTGTTGAAAGTAAATAATTAATAGGGTGATGGGAAACAGAATTAATAGTAGCAAACAAGCAAGTTGCCACTGAATAGAAAACATCAACCCAATAATCACCAACATGGAAAACAAATCGGAAATAATGCCTATAGCCCCAGTAGCAAACACATCTCCTAAGCTTTCAACATCGTTAATTAATCTAGTAATAAGTTTACCTACAGGTGTGCGATCAAAAAAACGTACTGCTAAAGATGTGACATGATGAAATAAATCCTCACGAATTGCGGCCGTGATTTTTTGTCCTAGTTTTTGAACTAGATAACCCTGAAAACCTGTAAGTGATAGTCTGACAATAATTGTAGCTAGGAATAATCCTTGGAGAATGCTTAAACCTTCCCATAAAGAACGATTTTTGAGAAATTCGTAGGTACTTGGTTCCTGACGAATTAGAGATATAGCCTGTCCAATTAATAATGGTTGGACTGAGTTAGCGATAGAAATAGGTACGAGTAAAAACATTGAAAGCGCCAATAACCGCCTACTGCGACGTGCATAGGGTACTAGGCGCAAAAATAACCGCCAATCATTACTATTTTGACTGTGTTGTTTTTGAGATTTTTTCTGTCCTGGGTAGATGCTCATTTTATCAGTTAATTTATTATACAGTTACCAGTTAGCATGAATTTAACTATATTTTAGCAGTAACAAAAATATTTTTTATTACTAGGATGATAACTGATAACCAATAACTAACAACTAATTTTTACCGCATTGTCACGAACTCTTCCGCAGAACTCGGATGAATGCCCACAGTGGCATCAAAGTTAGCTTTAGTAGCACCCATTTTAACGGCGATCGCTACTCCTTGAATAATCTCCGCTGCATATGTTCCTACCATTTGTGCTCCCACTACCTGATCCGTATCCTGATTAACCACCAGTTTCATCATCGTTTTTTCTTCTTTCCCGGCTAAGGTGTAATACATAGGACGGAAGCGACTGCGATAAATTTTGACTGCATCACCATATTTTTCTCTCGCTTCGGCTTCTGTCAAACCCACTGTAGCCGCTTCTGGTGTGGTAAAAATTGCTGTGGGGATGTTTTCATAACTCATGATGCGAGACTTGCCACCAAATACTGTATCAGCAAAGGCTCGACCTTCATTAATTGCTACAGGTGTGAGATTAATATTATTAGTACAATCCCCCACTGCATAGATATTTTCTTCATCTGTGCAACTGTATTTATTAACAACAATCGCTCCATCATGAAGCTTGACTTTAGTGTTTTCTAAACCCAAGTTTTGTGTGTTAGGTTTGCGCCCAAGAGCAGCTAAACTGACAACATCAACAACAACTGTATTTTCAGTTTCACCGTCTTTACGAACTGTGACTTTGATTTCTTCTGCGTCTTTTTCAATAGCAATCAATTGAACTTTATTGACAATTTTAATCCCGTGATTAATCATTCCTTGTTGAATTTCTTGCCGCAAATCATCATCAAAACCGCGCAAAATCATATCCGCACGCGTTATTTGAGTAACTTCTGTTCCCAGCCCATTCATAATACAGGCAAATTCTGAACCAATGTAACCTCCCCCTAAAATCACTATCCGTTCAGGCTGTTTTTTGAGGTGGAACATCTCATCAGAGGTAATGGCGTGTTCAATTCCTAAAATGTTAGGCTTTATAGGATGTCCACCCACGGCAATCAATATTTTATCTGCTGTGATTTGGCGCTCACCAACTACAATTGTATGGGCATCAACAAATTTACCATATCCTGGCAAAAGCTCAACTTTGGAATTATCAAGCATTCTTTGATAAATTCCATTTAAACGAGTTACTTCGTTGTTGACTGTGGTGATCATTTTTTCCCAATCCAAAGAACTCTGGACAGGACTCCATCCATATCCTTCAGCATCAGAAAATAACTCAGGAAAATGAGAAGCATAAACCATGAGTTTTTTGGGTACACAACCACGATTTACACAAGTTCCACCCAGTCTATCAAACTCAGCAATTCCTACCTTAGCACCATATTCTGCCGCCCGTCTAGCTGTAGCAATACCACCGGAACCAGCACCAATTACAAATAAGTCGAAATCGTAGGCCATATCAATTTTAGATTTTGGATTTTAGATTGTGAATTTTAGAACTTTAGATATTGTGTTATCTGCTATTCTCAAATATTTAGACTATGGTTGGGGATGGCAATGGAGATAAAGAGATAAATCACCCAATCACCAATTACCTGTTCCCCAATCACCTATTACCTATTACGCACTTTTGAGGTAATTGAGCATAGTGTCCGCATCTGACACTTCAAAAGGATCTGTCGGACAATTATCATCAAAACCAGGCTCAATCAACATCTTTTCGATTTTGCGATCATTTACTACCATTGCATAGCGCCATGACCGCATTCCAAAGCCTAGATTAGATTTATCGACTAACATTCCCATTTTACGAGTAAATTCGCCATTGCCATCGGGTAGGAGGAAGACGTTTTCCGCGCCCTGTTGTTTACCCCATTGGTACATCACAAAAGCATCATTTACAGATACACAAACTACTGCATCAATTCCTAACTCTTTGAATTGTGAATATAGTTCTTCATAGCGGGGGAGATGTGAAGTTGAACAAGTGGGTGTAAAAGCCCCTGGTAATGAAAACACAACTACGCGCTTACCAGCAAACAGTTCTTCAGTGGTGCGATCTTGCCAACGGAAAGGGTTTGGTCCTCCTATGGACTCGTCACGGACACGAGTTTTGAAAACAACGTTAGGAACGGTTTCGATCACAGCCATATTGACCTCTTTATGTTTTGATGTGTGAAATTGTGTCTGCTTTTCACTATTCTATCTCAGAATAATTCTTATTTACAAAATACTCAATAGTAATAAATACTCAATTTTGATAAGAATATAAAGATATTTTTAATTCATTAATATGGTAGATTATAATAGGTTTAAAACTCTGTAATTATGGAATTATGCAGGAACAAGCAAACGCAATTATTCAAACCTTAAAATCCAAAGGTTTAAGGGTTACTCCTCAGCGGTTTGCAGTCTATGCAAATTTGTTATCACGCACAGATCACCCAACGGTTGAGCAAATTCTGACCGATTTAAATAAGGATTTTCCAGTTTCATCTCAAGCCACCATTTACAGTTCTCTCCAAGCACTTAGAGAAGTGGGACTGGTCAGGGAGGTGCTATTACAAGAGGGAGTATCTCGCTATGATGCCAATATTCAGCCCCATCATCACTTCTGCTGTCATCAATGTGGCGCGATTGAAGATATAGCTTGGAATACATTTGAGTTTATCGAGCTTAAAAGTCTGCGTCCGGGTTTGGTTGGTCAAACCTACGAGGTAACAGTTCAGGGACTGTGCGATGCCTGCGGCGTATCTCCCCATCTTCCCACTGCCGAATCCGTACCATAAGTATGTGATGTAAATCACAAACTTACTGTTACTGCTATTACTAAAACAGTTGATGATTCTCACAAGCAATAGATTAAGTCAATCACTCAAAAGATATAAATTTCGGGGGATATTGAATATATGAAAAATGTATGAAGATTTAATGAAGTTCAAGGACAACCCCCATGCCTCACATCCAAATTCTTCCTGGTGCTGTTTCGGAAATTATCGCCTCTTCTGCTGATAGTGGAGTTTTGACCCTAGCTGATCGCTACGGACTAATGGCGGCTATTTTAGATGAGTTCCTGGAAGAAGAAGAAGAAGAAGCACTCAACAGACTGTTGCGGCGCGTTGTGAGAGGTCGTATTCAGGTAGTAGATGAAATTTCTAGCGATGGCTAATTCTCAAAAATAATCTTCTGCTGTTTTGCGCTTCAAAATAAACACAGATGGATAATATGTCCAATCAAATATTTTTGTTTGTTACCAGTCAACAGTAGGAAAGTTGACAACTGACAACTCTTAACTGATAACTGATAACTAACTGTTAACAGTTAAACTTCTGCTCTTAGCTGTTCCACCAATTTATGTAAATCACCCATATTCAGACGATAGCTCAAAGGATGGACAATCAACCGGGCCGTACTTTCATACAAAGTCGCAATTTCTACCAAACCATTTTCACGTAAAGTCCGTCCGGTAGAAACTATATCAACAATCGCTTCAGACATACCTGTAATTGGTCCTAGTTCCACCGAACCATATAAAGGAACTATCTCTACAGGTAAATCCAGACTTTGGAAATAATCCCGCGCACAGTTGACATATTTAGAAGCAACTCGACCATGAGCCGGTAAATCTAAAGGAGACTTATAGGAACTAGAGGCTTTTACCGCCACAGACATCCGACAATAACCAAATTGCAAATCAACTAATTGTGCAACCTGCGGCTTTTTTTCTTGCAGTACATCGTAGCCGACAATACCCAATTGCGCCTGACCATATTCTACATAAACAGGTACATCCTGCGCCCGTACTAACAGAGCTTTCGCCTGTCCACTAGCATCAGGAATTTGTAATTGACGATTTCCAGAATCTAAAAAAGCACTAAAATCCAATCCCGCAGATTGGAGTAAGCGAATGCTATTTTTAAGTAATTCCCCTTTTGGTAGTGCAACAGTCAGCATTATTTTTCTTGGTGTCTTGGTCTTTCCGGTTAATTATCTCACTACAAACAGCATGAGAATTTTATTAGTTGATGATGAAATCGAACTCACGGATCCCTTGAGTCGTGTCTTAACTCGTGAGGGTTATGTGGTTGATGCTGCTTATGATGGAACAAATGGTAGCCAACTAGCAGAAGCTGGTAGTTATGACTTACTAATTTTAGATTGGATGTTGCCAGGAAAAACAGGCTTAGAAATTTGTCAGGATTTACGCAATCAGGGTAAAACCACCCCCGTGCTGTTTCTTACCGCCAAAGATACTCTAGATGACCGTGTACAAGGTTTAGATGCTGGTGCAGATGATTATTTAGTCAAACCCTTTGAACTGCGAGAGTTACTAGCAAGAGTCCGGGCTTTATTGCGTCGTTCTAGCGTGGATTACCATAGTACCATAGCAGAACGCTTAGTAGTAGCCGATTTAGAACTGGAGATAGAAAATCAGATAGCTTATCGTCAGGGAAGAATGATCGAGCTATCACAAAAAGAAAGCCAACTACTCAAATATTTTATGGAAAACACCGGACAGTTGCTAACTCATGGACAGATTATGCAACATTTGTGGCCAGATGATGAACAACCTGGAAGCAATGTGATTGCGGCTTTAATTCGCTTGTTACGTCGGAAGATAGAGACAGGTAGCGAATCAGCACTAATTCATACAGTTTACGGTAAAGGGTATCGTTTTGGATCTACGGTGATTGAATAATACAAATCTTAACGTTAATTCTTATTTGAACAATTACTAATTTGGTATATTTTTCTATATTAAAATTAATATTTTAGCTTCAAGCACTGTACAAGTTTACCATCATCTGTGCAAACAAAGTTAGGTAATTTCAGGCTTTTGACAACTAACTCCAGGTTGGTAGTCATTACACAGAGCGCAGTGATACTATATACAAAATAGATAGAACCACATTTTCAGTATGTTTGTGTCAAGACTGTAACCGCTGAATAACAAGTGTTTAATTAACTACTAATTACTATGTTTTGTAATTCATAGTAAAAATCATAAATACTACTTTGTTCATGCAAACTTTAAATTAAAAAGCATAAATTAAAAATCTTTCTCACAGGACTGAAGTAATAATATGCGAGTGCTGAAAAAATTCTCAAAATTCTCAGGAGTACCTCTCAAGCAAAAACAGATTTTACTGCTTGTCTTGTTAATTATTGCTGGTTATCTAGGTAACTATTTTAAAGTCACCATCTTTTTTGGCGTGGATTTTCTATTTGGTAGTATAGCTGTTTTGCTGGTCGTCGCTATGTATGGATGTTTTTGGGGTAGCATAGCTGCTTTAATCAGTAGCAGTTACACCTTCATTCTTTGGATACATCCCTATGCGATGATTATTTTTACTTGTGAAGCAATATTTGTAGGATTACTCTTAAGGAAGAAAAGCCAGAATCTACTTTTATTAGATGGTATTTACTGGGTTGTATTAGGTATGCCTTTGGTAGCTATATTTTATGCCGGGGCATTAAAAGTGAGTGCAATAGGTACATTATTAATTGTCGTCAAACAAGCTGTAAATGGCTTCTTCAATGCTTTAATTTGTAGTTTAATTATGAATTATTTACCCATTGATAAATGGGCAGGAAATAACAAAAACAAAACTACGATTTCTTGGCAACAATCTCTATTTACTTTGCTAGTTGCTTTTGTATTTTTCCCTGTATTATTTATTAATATAAATAATGCTATCCGGGCTGCCAACAATATTGAAATCCAAGTAGCACAAGATTTAAATTCTTTGTCATTTGCATTAACCAACAACATTCAACTATGGCAGGAAAACCAGTTTACAATTTTAAAAAATATTAGTAATAACTTATCTTTAACATCTGCTAATAGTAACATTGAGCAAGTTGTAAAGAATACCCAAAAAATATTTCCTCACTTCACAAAAATCTACGTTGTTAATAACTTGGGTCAGGTGATTACAGAATATCCTATCAATCTCGAAAAATATTTCAATATTGCTCATAGATCCGACTTTCAAAAACTGAAAAAGCAGGAAGATTTAGTAAGTAATGATATATTATCCATAGCCACAGAAATTGGTACAAATGAAGTTTTTACATTAGGAGTAACAATTATTAAAGATCATCAATTTCTGGGTGCAGTTTTTGGCGAAATCAACTTAGAACAATTAAGTAAATTAATCAAACGAACAAATCTGACTGAAGATTTTTATATCACTATTGTAGATAAACAGAATCGGATAATTGCCACGAGTTTAGGCGGAGAAAATATTCTCAAACCCTTTAATAGTTACCAAAATAAAACTATTCGTAAACTTAGTCATGATGTTGTGCATCTGTTATCTAATTCTCCTCACATACCACAGATAAAAAAGTGGGATCAATCTAATTATTCACAAATAAGTAATTTAGATAATATCTTTTCTCTGAAATTAGTTATCGAAACCCCAACCAAACCCAAAATAAATTATATTCGTGAAATTTATATCAAAAATCTATCAATCATGTTAGTTACTGCTATCATGGCGTTGATAGCTGCTGTTACCCTGAGTAATAAATTAGTCAGACCATTATTAAGATTAACTCAAGTGACTACTGATTTACCCCAAAAAATCCTAGCCCGAGAAGATATTATTATTAATAATAGTAATATCGCCGAAATAGACTCACTCACTCAGAACTTTAAGTCTATGCTATTGGCGCTAAATCAGATGTTCCAAGAAATTACAAATGCCAATGATAAACTTGAAGAGAGAGTGCAAAATCGTACTCAAGAACTATCGATTATTAATGATGAACTAGCATCTGAAGTTGTGCGAAGACAAAAAGTTGAAAAAACCTTACGTGAACGGGAAGAACGTTATGAATTAGCCATTTCTGGCACAAACGATGGTATTTGGGATTGGGACTTAATTACCAATGAAATTTATTTTTCACCAGCTTGGATGAGAATTTTGGGATATGAGAAAGAACCATTACCTCAAATGTACTCTACCTGGGCTGATAATGTGCATCCAGATGAACTTAAGAAAGCAGTAAGTGATATTGAGGAACATCTAGAAGGAAAGACAGAGGTTTATCAAAATACCCATAGAATTAAACATCACAACGGCAATTATATTTGGATCTCTACAAAAGGAAAGTGTATTCGTGATGAAAAAGGTAATCCTTATCGTTTGGTAGGGACAATTACAGATATTACTGAGAAAAAACTAGCTGAGGAACAACTTAAATCTGCTAAAGAAGAAGCCGAAATTGCCAACCGGACTAAAAGTGAATTTTTAGCAACGATGAGTCATGAAATTCGCACCCCAATGAATGCGGTAATTGGGATGACAGGCTTATTACTAGACACTCCACTCATCCCACAACAGCAAGAATTTGTGGAGATTATCCGCAATAGTGGAGATTCGATGCTCACTCTAATTAATGATATCCTTGACTTCTCAAAAATTGAGTCTGGTAAATTAGAGATAGAAAAACAAGTGTTTAACTTGAGGATTTGTATTGAAGAATCTCTAGATTTAGTCGCTCCTAAAGCCAGTGAAAAAGGCTTAGAAATTGCCTATCTCATGGATAAAGAAATATCTGAATTTATTACTGGAGATGTTACAAGGTTAAGGCAAATTTTAGTCAACTTACTCAGTAACGGGATTAAATTTACTAATTCTGGTGAAGTTATTCTTTCTATCCGTAGTCAGTTAAAAAATCAGTCAGAACCTGTGTTTAGCTCTCAACCCAGTCTTCCATTATATGAACTTGAATTTAGGATTAAAGACACAGGAATAGGTATTCCTCAAGATAAAATGCACAGACTATTCCAGCCATTTAGTCAAGTTGACGCTTCCACAACTCGTCATTATGGTGGCACAGGTTTAGGATTGGTAATTAGCCAAAGACTGACCGAACTCATGGGTGGTAAAATGTGGGTTGAAAGTACAGTTGGTCAAGGTTCTCTGTTTATATTTACAATTACGACTTCATTTGTTTATCATGTAAATAATAGAGAAGATGATAATCAACAGCAATTAATCACTAATAAACGATTGTTAATAGTTGATGATAATGTCAGTAATCGCCAAGCACTAACACTACAATGTCAGTCTATTGGTATGATTATCGTAGCTGCTGACTCTGGCAAAGAAGCAATTAAATATCTTCATAAAAAACAATTTGATCTGGCTATTTTAGATATGCAAATGCCAGAAATGGATGGTTTAACACTAGCAGCAGAAATTCGTCAACTACCTGATTGCCAGAAATTACCATTGGTTATGCTAACATCGATGGGTAATGGGCAGATCCATCAAAATTCTCAACAAGTAAATTTAAACTTAACAGCATTTCTAACTAAACCTATTAAAAAATCCCATCTTGTAAATATCTTGATTAACATTTTTAGTAATCAGGTTCTTAAAACTAAAGAAACCTTTGATCATCTAACACCATCAAAATTTGATTCTCAGATGGCAGAAAAAATTCCCTTAAAAATTCTTGTAGCTGAAGATAATGTAGTCAATCAAAAAGTAGCTATTAATATTTTACAACGATTGGGATACCGTGCTGATGTAGCAGCAAATGGTTTAGAAGTGTTAACTGCTCTGCGGAGGCAACCTTATGATGTAATATTAATGGACTTACAAATGCCAGAAATGGATGGCTTGACAGCAACTCGTCAAATTTGTCAAGAATGGACAACATCTTCCCGTCCTTGGATCATTGCCATGACGGCTAATGCTATGCAAGGAGACCGAGAAAAATGTTTAGAGGCAGGGATGAATGACTATACGACAAAACCAATTCGGATTGAGGAGTTAACTAAGGCTTTAAGTAATTGTCAAAAACAGGATATAAATAATCATGAAATTGTTGAAACTATGCCTAATAATATACTTGATTCCACATCTTTAGAAGAATTGAAAGAGATTATTTGCAGTAATGAAAGAGATCAATTTATAGACATCATCCAATGCTATCTAGAGGATACACCCCAACGTTTTCAAGTGATTAAAGATGCCATTACTCAAGGAAATGCCAAAACAGTACAATTAGAAGCTCATGCTCTTAAGTCTAGTAGTGCTATTGTTGGCGCAAAAACTTTAGCACAAATTTGTAAAAAATTGGAAGATTTAGGACGTGATGACAATCTCGGCGATGCAACATTATTATTATCCCAAGCGATGACAGAATACAAACAAGTTGAAGCAGCCTTACAATTAGAATGTAACTAATTTCTTTATTGAATTAATTCAATTATTTATATGCTTTCGCTGTCCCCCACTCTCCAAGCTAGACTTTCCCAACCTCTAAAAATCGGCTCCTTTGAAGTCAAAAGCCGGGTTTTGCAATCACCTTTATCGGGGGTGACAGATATGGTATTTCGTCGCTTAGTGCGTCGTTATGCACCAGAATCAATGATGTACACCGAAATGGTGAATGCAACGGGGTTGCATTATGTCAAGCAACTGCCCAAAATTATGGAGGTAGACCCGAACGAACGCCCAATTAGTATACAGTTATTTGATTGTCGTCCCGATTTTTTGGCAGAAGCAGCTATGAAAGCAGTTGCTGAAGGTGCGGATACTGTTGATATTAATATGGGTTGTCCGGTGAATAAAATCACTAAAAATGGTGGTGGTTCTTCCTTATTGCGACAACCAGAACTAGCAGCAGCTATTGTGCGGGAAGTAGTAAAAGCTGTTGATGTCCCTGTTACCGTTAAAACCCGCATTGGTTGGAATGATCAAGAAATTATCATTCTTGACTTTGCTAAAAGAATGGAAGATGCAGGGGCAAAAATGATCACCGTGCATGGACGTACCCGCGCCCAAGGTTACAACGGTAACGCTCGTTGGGAATGGATTGCACGGGTAAAAGAAGTTCTTTCTATACCCGTAATAGGTAATGGAGATATTTTCTCAGTTGAAGCAGCAGTAAAATGTTTAGAAGAAACCGGTGCAGATGGGGTGATGTGTTCTCGCGGAACTTTGGGTTATCCCTTTTTGGTGGGTGAAGTTGATCATTTCCTGAAAACTGGGGAATTATTACCCTATCCGACTCCTATTCAACGCTTGGAATGTGCCAGAGAACATCTTTATGCTTTATGGGAATATAAAGGCGATCGCGGAGTACGTCAAGCCCGTAAACACATGACTTGGTATGCTAAAGGTTTCATGGGTGCAGCCGAATTGCGCGGACAGTTAAGTTTAGTGGAAACCGTGCAGCAAGGTTTAGATTTAATTGATAAAGCCATTGAAAAATTATCCTCCGGTTATGAACGAGAGGAAGAGGGAGAAACACAGTTTGCAGTAGTTTGAAAGAGCAGGGGTGCAGGGGAGGAAAAGTCAAAAGTCAAAAGTCAAAAGTCAAAAGTCAAAAGTCAAAAGTCAAAAGTCAAAATTAATAATTCCTGACTCCTGACTCCTGACTCCTGACTCCTGACTCCTTACTTACTTTCAGTGAAATCAGCATCAATCACATCATCACCACTACCAGATGGGGGAGGAGGAGTAGCACCACCATCTTCAGGAGCAGCACCAGGAGCAGCACCACCAGCTTGTTGATAGATATTGCTACCTACTGCAAACAAAGCTTGTTGCAATTCTGGTGTCAGTTTCTTGATTTGCTCATCATCATCTTTTGCAACCGCTTCCCGCAGCTCTTTCACCAAACCTTCAACCTTGGTTTTATCAGCTTCAGGAACTTTATCACCTAATTCTTGCAGTTGCTTTTCAGCTTGGTAAGCTAAAGAATCAGCTTGGTTTTTGCGTTCAATTTTTTCACGCTTTTCTTTGTCAGTATTGGCGTTCTGTTCAGCTTCTCTTACCATCCGGTCAACATCGGATTTATCCAAAGTAGAAGCGCCAGTAATGCTGATAGATTGTTCTTTACCAGTTCCTTTGTCCTTAGCGGTGACATTGAGGATACCGTTAGCGTCAATATCAAAGGTAACTTCAATTTGAGGTACGCCACGAGGTGCGGGGGGAATACCATCTAAACGGAAAGTTCCCAAACTCTTGTTATCATTTGAAAATTCCCGTTCCCCTTGGAGGACGTGAATTTCTACATTGGTTTGACCATCAACAGCAGTCGAGAAGACTTCTGATTTTTTGGTAGGAATTGTGGTGTTACGAGGAATAATCTTGGTCATTACCCCACCCAAGGTTTCTACACCCAAGGATAGAGGTGATACGTCTAACAACAAGATACCTGTAACGTCACCAGCTAATACACCAGCTTGAATTGCTGCGCCAACTGCTACAACCTCATCAGGGTTAACGGTTTGGTTAGGGTCTTTACCCAGTACACGCTTTACCACATCCTGCACTGCGGGAATACGGGTAGAACCACCAACTAATACGACTTCATCAATATTGCTCTTGTTTAACTTGGCATCTCTGAGCGCATTTTCTACGGGGATGCGGCAACGGTCGATTAAATCAGAACAAAGTTCTTCAAAGGTGGCACGAGTTAAAGTTGTATCCAGGTGTTTTGGTCCATCCTGGGTAGCAGTGATAAATGGGAGGTTGATTTCTGCTTGGGTAACGCTAGAAAGCTCAATTTTAGCTTTTTCTGCGGCTTCAGTCAGACGCTGTAGGGCTTGTTTATCTTTGCGGAGGTCAATGCCTTCTGCTTTTTTGAATTGTTCAGCTAGGAAGTCAACGATTTTTTTATCGAAGTCGTCACCACCCAGGTGGGTATCACCAGATGTTGCTAATACTTCAAATACGCCATCTCCCACCTCCAGGACAGATACGTCGAATGTACCGCCACCAAGGTCAAATACAAGGATGGTTTCGTTGCTCTTTTTATCAAAACCATAAGCTAGAGAAGCTGCTGTGGGTTCGTTGATAATACGTAGAACTTCAATCCCAGCAATTTTACCAGCATCTTTTGTGGCTTGACGTTGGGAGTCGTTGAAGTAGGCAGGAACGGTAATTACTGCTTGAGTAACGGTTTCACCCAGATATTTACTCGCGTCTTCTACCAGTTTGCGGAGGACTTTGGCAGAAATTTCTTCGGGAGAAAACTGTTTACCAGCGCCTGGAGAGTCCAACTTGACGTTACCACCACTGCCGAGAACTTTGTAAGATACTTCAGTGGTTTCCTTGGTAACTTCATCAAAGCGGCGACCGATAAACCGTTTCACTGAATAAAAGGTGTTTTCGGGGTTCATTACCGCTTGGCGTTTAGCGATTTGACCCACTAAATTATCGCCGTTTTTAGCAAATGCCACTACTGATGGTGTTGTTCTAAAACCTTCAGCGTTAGCGATGACGGTGGGTTTACCACCTTCCATAACTGCGACGCAGGAGTTAGTCGTACCTAAGTCAATTCCTACTACTTTTGCCATTTTAAATGCTGGCTCCGTATAACTACAAATGAATGGGATTATAAAGGTCTAAATCTTAAACCAACTGAATTTCACAAAGCAGTCAGTTCAGCATTGTTTAGCTAGTCTGGGGTTGAGACCGTAAGTTATGCTGATATATATACTGAACTTGTGTAGCCAGTCCATGAAGGGTGGTTTCCCGAACCTTGGATAGGACGGTTAGTTTTATATGTTGTTTTTAGTTGGTTCATGGATTGAACTGTGGTCACTCTGACTAATGTATGAGAATTAATACGTTCACGAATTGGGGTGAACCGTAATTTCTAAGTCGTATTTGCCGTCAAAATGAGGGAATGGGGAATAGGGGTTAATTAACGGATGCACATTGCAGCACACCAGTTGACACTGATTGACTGCAACTACTAGAGTTACACTGTAAATCGGTAAACAAATAGCAAACTAATTTCCGTTTATGGTGCGTCAACGCTCTATTTTGTCACTGATTCTCGTAATCTTGACCACATTCCTGATCAGCTGCTCCCGTCCTAGTGTCGCTACTGCACCGCCAACTTATACACCTGCTCAAATCGTGAAAATTCAGGAATACGTTCCTGATATTCAGGTGGTGCGCGATCGCTCAGATGAATTAAATAACCTGATTCAAAGCGGTGAATGGATTAAGGTAGGTAATTTTATTCATGGACCGATGACGGAAGCTAAACTGAATATGACTTATGTTATCCCCAATCTACTACCCCAAGATCAATCTCTAGCTAGACAGATTACAAAGGATTTATCAAGTCACCTGGTAAAAATTGATAAAGCTGCTAGTGTGGGCAATACCAGTCTGGCGTTAAGTGGCTACAAAGATGTGTTTGTCGATGTTGACAAATTCTTACAATTGATTCCAGCAGCAAATAACAGTTGACAGGTGACAGGTGAGAGTGAACAGTAATAACTGAACTCTCTGTTACCTACTATGAGTCATGAGTCACAAAACGCTAGGTTAATCAAGTGATAGGGTGAAGAGGAAACTCTCTACTCTTCATCCCTCACTGTTCACAAAAGTCATGAATGTAGTAATTATCGGTTGTGGTGTAGTTGGGGCAGCGATCGCATATCAACTCAGCCAAGTCAAAGGTCTAAATATCACTGTTTTCGACAAAAACCAACCAGCACAAGGTTCAACGGCTGCTGCTCTTGGTGTTTTAATGGGCGTAATTAGCCATAAAATTAAGGGCAAAGCGTGGCAGATGCGCCAAGAAAGTATTCAACGTTATGAAACTTTGATTCCTGAACTGGAAGGAATTACAGGGCGCAAAATTCCTTGTAACCGTCAGGGAATTGTCATGTTGTTGTCGGAGGATCCAGAACACCCTTTAGAAAGTGGGGTGGAAGTGATCACAGAATGGGAACAATTACGGGAAGTTCGCAAATCTCAAGGTTGGCAGTTAGCTGTTTGGGACAAGGAAAAACTTCAGAAATTTTGTCCCCAAATTAGTCACCCTCATGTTATTGGTGCTGTTTATTCTCCTCAAGACCGTCAACTTAATCCTACGGCTTTAACTTTAGCTTTAGTGGATGCGGCTCAACGTAATGGGGTAAAATTTAAGTTTGGTGTATCTGTTAAAAATAGCCAAGCTCCATCTTCTGAATTAATCCAAATATCACCAACTGTTACTGAACAACTTAAATCTATTGAAACTTCAGAAGGTGCTATTAGCGCAGATTGGTTTATTGTCTCTGCTGGTTTGGGTTCAACTTTACTGACTACACAATTAAATCGTCAGGTGAATATTCGTCCTGTTTTGGGGCAAGCTTTATACTTAAGTTTAGGGCGTGTATTAGGAAATCCTGATTTTCAACCGGTGATTACTGGTAATGATGTCCATCTTGTGCCTATGGGTAGCGGTGACTATTGGGTGGGGGCTACGGTAGAATTTCCCAATGATGCAGATGAGATACCTGCACAGAAGGAGTTGTTGACATCTTTGCAAAAACAAGCGATCTCTTTTTGTCCAGATTTAGCTGAGGCGAAAATTCTCCGCACTTGGTCTGGTTTGCGTCCCCGTCCTGAAGGTAGACCTGCACCTGTGATTGATAAATTACCCGGTTTTAGTAATGTTGTTTTAGCTACTGGTCACTATCGCAATGGTGTTTTACTCGCACCAGCTACAGCTTCAGCAGTGCAAAATATGATTATTCCTCAAGGTTATTAATAGTAGCAATACTGTAGCCAAAATAAGAGCCTTGATAATTTTTGGCAAAAACGGCAAAAACAAGCATACATAAGCGTTCCGATGAAAAGGTTGTTTAGAATCCAAAACCCTTATCCTACGGTCAATACATTAAAAAACCCTTGTGGGAAACCTGCAAGGAATTTTTAGGACTGATTGTTTTTGCCAAGCCTAGCGAGAAACGGGAGTTTATGGTTAAAGCATTATCATCCCACCCTCGTAAATTGGCTAAGGTATTGTAGTAGGTGACAGGGTTAATTAACAGTAGTTTTAATACATAATTAGGGCGGGCAAGATGCCCAGCCCACAGGATTTTTAATAGTTATTGGCTGATAGTTCTTCCTTATCAAAATATATGATATCAGATTTTTAGGTGGAAGTCAACAGATTAATCTCTTCAAATGCGAGATTCTTGTGGAAAAATTTTCTTGCTTATGTGTAGGATGATAAACAAGTATGAGACTAAGATACTGAAATTCTTTGAGAAGTTGGGTATCTATCTCTTTACATTTTTAGGATAGGAAAATAGGGTGTCAATTCAAGAACATAAGATAACAGTCAATTCATTAGAATGGTTTTATCGGGAAGCTGAACCGATTGGGAGAAGTGACTTATTGCCTGTGATATTGCTACATGGTATAGTTTCCCAAAGTTATAGCTGGAGAAACATTATACCAGCTTTAGCAGCACAAGGAACAAGAGCGATCGCACCAGATTGGATAGGATATGGTTTTTCTGGAAAACCTGAAAAACGCGATTTTGCTTACACTCCTGACGCATTTGTAAAAGCCTTAGATGAATTTATTCAAGCCATAGAAATAAAACGTTTTTCCTTAGTGGTGCAAGGATTTTTAGGTTCAGTTGGGTTACAATATGCCTGGCGAAATCCTGAAAAAATAGCCAACATTGCGATTTTAAATACTCCCATTTCCACATCTGCTAAATTACCTTGGAAAATCCAACAAATGGGTTTACCATTAGCAGGGGAAGTCATGACGCAAGATCCATTATTAGTGGATAGAACCTTAGAAAGTGGTAGTCGTTACCGAGTTGAAGATAAAGATTTAGATATTTATCGCCAACCCTATTTAAAAAGTTCTGCATCTGGAAGGGCTTTATTAGCAACAATTAGAAATTTGCAACTTGAAAAAGCCATGACAGAAATAGAAACAGGATTACAAAAATGGCAAAAACCGATTTTATTGCAATGGGGAATGATAGATCCTTGGTTATCTGTAGATATGGCGGAAAATTTTGTAAAATCTGGACGTGATGTAGAAATCATCAAACTCAATAATGTGGGACATTATCCCCAAGAACATTATCATGAAGTGATTTTGCAAGACCTATTACCCTTTGTGCGTTGTTCTAAGTCAAATTAGATTTATATCCCCCAATTTCCTTTAATAAAAATGGGGGATAAGAAAAATGATCAGCCAGGAATATCGATATTTTAAATGATGAATTGTGAAGTTGATCTTATTCCCATTCTTGAAATTTTTCGATGCTACTGCGAAGTAAAGAAGTAATTTGAGTGCGTCGGGTTTCAAAGTTAGCTGCTATGTAAATTAAGAGGATGCCTACGAATAAGCCTATAATCCATTTTAAGAAAGAGTAGCTGAGGCTGAAAATTACTAATTGATAAATGCTGGTGATCAAAAAAGTTGCTGTACCAACATAAAGAAAGGCACGTATTTTTAAAGCTAGTCCAGCAAAAATGGCGATGAGGCTAAAAATACCAGGTATGAAAGGTAAATTTTGATGAAATAATATTCCCCAAGCACAAATTAAACTACTGCCAATAATGCGTACAAAGTGACGAGATTGTTGAAATTCTGGGAGTTTTAATTGTGTGTCTATTTGGGCAACATATAATATTGATAAGCCGATGGGTGTGATGTAGCATAAACTATCGTTGAAGTTAAATTGATGAAACCAGTTAAATAAAGCCCAATTGATTAAAACTACACTAATGTAAGTAAAACGAATTTGTCTAGCTGTTGTGGACAGGAATATATAGTATCCAGCAGCGATAACTAAAGTGATGGGATAAATTTGCTGTTGGGTAATTCCTATGATTATTAATGGTAAGATGTATGCCGTTCTTTGCCAAGGTGTTTTTGACCAGCCTAAATTTTCCCAAGGTATGATGTAGAGGAAGTAGGCAACCATGCAAGCTAAAGCCCCATTCCAAGGCATTAATTGTTGAGTGAAAAAGCTGCTGATGGGTAAATTTTGCAGATAAATACCTGTGATACCTGCTGTTAATAAACCCAGATAAACCCAAATTTCATCTTTCCCTATTGTGACAACATTTTTTACAGTTGTATTCAAATTATTTCTTCTCCCTTGCCATATTCCATAGCGGGTTAAAAATAATCCTGTTCCTATAGCGGGATAAAAGTTAATTTGCATGGGAACTGTGACAGCAGCTAAGAATAAACTGCTACTCCAAAACCAATGTAGATGGGCAATATTTTTCAGTTCTCCTGGTGTGAGGTAAAAATAATTTATTAACCAAGGGGAAAGGATACGGTAAGCGTACATAATGCCAGTACCCAATGCTGACATAGCAATTAAACCATCACCTAATGCACCACCAGAAGCTTGAGAGATTTGATAAAATAGCAGTTCATAAGCAGAAATTGATATACCAATAATGCCAAAATAAAGTAAAGGTTTAAATTCCTCACTTCTGCGTCCTATACCAATGAGAATTAAGGCTATACCTAAAGTATATAAACCTGTCCAGTCGGTAAAGGTAGTTAACCGCAATAAAACACTAAATGCACCATAGATAAGGGGTAAAATGTGGAAACTTTGAGGGATAATTTGGTATTTTCTGCGCCACCATTCCCCGAATAATTGAGTTGTTAAACCCAGTCCAATATTAGCAATACCTATTTTAATAATTGAGTATTCACCAAAACCTAAAACTTCAGCAACTAACAATTCTAAACACCAACCCATGCTGTAAAATGCCCAGTTTGTTGGTTGTTGCCAATTCCGATACATAATTGCAGCTAAAGTTATAGCTGTGGAGATAAAATATAAAATTTCAGCGTCGTTAGTTCCTGTATAAATGAGAAATGAATGTAATGTTATGCCTAATAATTCAATTGTACAGAGTGCTGTAGCCCATTGATCATTTGCTGAGGCATAAATAACAGTGATTTCTGTCCCTTTTCGTAGGAGTATGGTACGACCTAACCATAAAACCAAGATAGCAAATGCACCTACAGTAAACCAAGCAGATATGGCTAAATTTGGTAAACTCCATAATAATGCAGCAATGAAACCCAGTGCAAAACCAATTGTTAAAACGGCATTTTCTTGTTTTCTGAGATAGCGAGTATTTACCAACATCAGACCTGCACCCAAACCCAAACCAATTAATCTAGTTTCTGTAAAAGGTAATGTTAAAAATTGGGCAGTTATGACAGCTAAAACACTCAATAAAGTATTATAAATGCGGACTTGTTCATGAGTAAAGATAGCTAAAGCTGTGAGTGCTAAAGGTGTAATTAACCAAATAACTCCCCAACTGTTGTAGCGGTAAATCACATCATAAGATGAGGAGTGAATATTTACCAATAACAAGGAAAAACTCAAGGTAGCAAGTGCTAAACCGATATACCAAGAACTACGTTTCCAAATTCCTGCACCTAGACTAAATACCCATTCTCCCAGCATGACAGTTAACAAAATTGCTGCCCAAATTTCTTTACTCAAATTTGGTGACAACCAATTGATAGTAGAGAAAACTGTCATAACTCCTGTAATGTGAGTTAAATAAACCAAATGAACAGGAGAAGAATGACGTTTAGTAATAATAGCTAAAGCAATGGTAGAACATAGGAGGTTAATAGTTAGGAATGTCGGGTTTAATAAAGCAAATGTTGTTAAGCCAACTCCCAATAATAGGGTTAATTGTTTACCAAATTTTGCTAATTCCTGTTTTTCATCATGATGTAAACTTTCTGTGAAAACTAACATCAAGATGATGTAAGGAAATAGACCAATGCTTAATAATGCTAAAGGTTGATTTTGGGAATTAGTTAGATAAGTGGCTGTACTAATAATTAATTTTTGCCATTCATCAGGTACTAAACGCCAAGCTAACCAAATTGTTTGTAAACCAATCAAGAAAATAGCTGTTAAATCAATTTTTGAATTCTGATTTTGTAACCGACGACTAAAAACCCACAAACTTAATCCACTGACAGCTATTGCTTGTTCTGGTTGGGTGAATACTGAAACTAACCAACCTAAAAACAACAAAATTCCGCCTATTTTTTCCCAAATAGCGGCAATAGAAGGGGTAGAAGTGAGATTTTTTGCTGATAACCAAACTGCTAACCAACCACAAATACCAATAGCTAAACCCAACTGAGTGACATTGACACCAGCGACAAAAATAGCCCTGGATAATAATC
The DNA here is from genome assembly GCA_004293145.1 of Nostocales cyanobacterium. Lineage (GTDB taxonomy): Bacteria > Cyanobacteriota > Cyanobacteriia > Cyanobacteriales > Nostocaceae > RDYJ01. Next base: position 29,929 of record RDYJ01000029.1, read on the forward strand.
CTAATAAACCATAAATAAGGAATGCAAAATATATACCAATGCCCCCACTATCATTTTGTTCATTTGCGTTTTCTCGTGGTTGTTTGAGGTTTCTATAAACTGTGATTAAAGTTGTACCTACCATTGCTACATAAACAGCAACTAAAGGAAAATTTGATAACTTCCATCCCCAATGCAAATAACTCAAACCGAGAAGATTAATTACAGGTAATTTACGACTGGGAAAATTACTAATAATTGTGCGATTTTGAGAAAGTAAAACTGTGATTGTTGATAATAACAGAGAAGCAATAGCTAAAACTACCCAATGAATAGGATTAGTCCATAAATTAAAGCTATCCATTGCCCAAAAATTGACAGGCACTAACAACAAAGTCACAATGAATAAAGTCTGTGCTGTTAATGTTAAATTATTTTGCTTACCTGTCCAAAAAGTGAACCCGCAAAAACTCAAAGTATAAGCTAATAAAACCCCATATTGTCCAATAGCGGGAAACCTTTCCCACTGACTTGCTGCTAATACACCAGAGGATAAAACTACTAAAAATACTCCTAAAAATAACAACCATCTCACACTTAATTCTTCACCCAATGATTGAAACATTGAAGTGATAAAATTGGGTTTAGTTGGTATTTTTGGTTCTGGAGGTAAAGTAGCAATTAATTGTTTTGATTTTCTATTATTTGTCAATACCTCTTGTGGCTGATTTTCCCATTGGGGTTGTAATATTACAGCACAAGCAAGATAATCTCGACATAACCTTTTAACTTGAGTATCAGATATCAAACCCAGATGCAACCAAATATCTAGTCCTGCTAATAACTGAGGATGAGAAGTAGATATCTTCAGTTCAATTTTCAGTTGACTTTCAAGGGGTGGTGACATAAGTTGGAAGCGTATTAGTAGATACTTCTATTTTGATAGCGATGTTACAATATTTTGGTGTTTATTGTGCCAGTTGTTAGAATATCTCACGCAAAGGTGCAAAGACGCAAAAAAAGTTAAGTTTTTAGCCTAAAAAGACAAGGTATGTTGTAGCCATTTGCGGAAACTGTCACTTGTTTATGAATAAAAGCACTTTTATTTATGGTTTACTATTGTCTTTTTGGGGTAGCGTTTTCAGTATTTTTAGTATCAAAGGTGTTATGGATGCCTATTCTTTTTTGACTACAGCTATACCAGCGCAAGGTACTGTTATACAGTTGCTAAAAAGTTCTTCAACTAAGCCTAAGCAAAGTATAAAATATTATAATTACCGTTTATTAGTCGAATTTACTACAAAACAACGTAAACCAACAAAATTTGGATCTAACGCCAGTAATAACCCACCTGCATATACTAAAGGGCCGCAGGTTGAAATATTATATGATCCTGAAAATCCTCAGTCTGCAATAATTAACTCTTGGGGTGAAATCTGGGGTGGTTTGACTATTGCTACTGGAGTAAGTTCTGTGTGTGTTTTGTGTGGGTTATGGTTATTGTTTGCATATTTCCCATCTAAAAGTAACAATTAATCCATACCTATTTTTTGTTGTTGATACAATTGTTTAAAGAAAGCTTGCTGTTTTTTATGGTCTACAATTGGTGCAGGATAGCCAATAGCACGACGTTCTAAAGGTGTAATATTACCACTAATTAAATATTGCGTTTCTACAGATTTTAATTCTCTCACCCATTGTCTGATATATTCACCATCAGCATCAAATTTCTGCGCTTGACTCGCTGGGTTAAAAATCCTTAATGGTTTAGGGTCCATACCGCTAGAAGCACTCCATTGCCAACCTCCATTATTAGCAGATAAATCACCGTCAATGAGTTTCTGCATAAAATATTTTTCTCCCCATTGGGGATTTATAATTAAATCTTTGGTTAAAAAACTGGCTACTATCATTCTACATCTATTGTGCATCCAGCCTATTTCATTTAACTGCCGCATGGCTGCATCAACTATGGGATAACCTGTTTTTCCTTCACACCAAGCTTGAAAATGTACTTCATTATTTCGCCAAGGAAAATCCTTAAAACTATCTCGATATGCACCATCAGCTAATGAGGGAAAATTGAACATTGCGTGTTGATAAAATTCTCGCCATGCTAATTCTTTTTGCCAAGTTATAATACTATTTGTGACTTCTTCACTATGACTGTTTTCTAATGCTTCTATTGTTGATTGCCAAATTTTTCTAATCCCAATTACACCAAATTTCAATGCGGGACTTAATTGGGATGTACCATCAACAGCGGGATAATTCCTTTGTTCTTGATATTCATTAATTGCAGAATTAGTAAAAGCTTCTAACCTGCTTTGTGCTGCTGTTTCTCCTGGTTCAATAATTAATTCTCCATCCCAAATAAAGCCTAAATCTTGGGCAGATGGTAATTTAATTGCACCTGCTTTTTTTGCTATTTCCTGTTCTTCATCTGTCAAATTCTCACAATTTTCTAAAGTTGTAACTGGGTCAAGTTTTGGTTTACTGTTCCAATTTTTCCAGAAGGGAGTATAAACAGTGTAGGGAGTTTTTGAACCACTAAAAATTGCATCAGGTGAGTGCAGTAATTGATCCCAATTTTGATTAATAGTCTGAATACCTTTGGCTTCTAATGCTAAAGTTACATCATTATCTCGTATTTGTGCGTAAGGTTCTACATCCCAATTCCAAAATACTGCTTTAGCATTGAGGGCTTCAGCTAATGCCGCAATAGCTGTAACTGGATTATTGTGTAAAATTAATAACTGACTGCCAGCTTGAAAATACCGCTGTTGTAATGATTGTAAACAGCCTATCATGTAACTGACTCTGGCAGGTGCAACATTATCCTGTTCTAAAATACCAGGATCTAAACAAAATACACCTATCACCTTTGCGGTTTGCTCTCTAGCCGCTGCTAGTCCTGTATTATCAGAAATACGCAAATCTCGACGATGCCAAAACAAAATTAAGTCAGACATTTGGATATAATATAGTTTATTTGTACTGGTATGTTTCTCATGGTATCATCAAAAATCACCATAATGATTAATTTTTGTAAGTATTTAGTATATTTAAAAACACACATTTATCAGTCGTAATAGTGGCTTTTTGAGTTAAATTTAAGTAAACTGTTGTTAACAGAAAATTTAGTATTTTATCATGGCTATTCTATTACTGGATGACGGTACAGTTGAGAATGATTTAAGCGAGATAGTTCGGGAGTTAGAACCTCTTGGTATTAATCTGAGACATTATGATCCAGGAACATCACTACTTTTCCCAGAATTGCTGGAACAGGAAACAATTACGGAGTCAGAGAAGCGGTATATCTTGGGACTTCATAACAGTGTGTTTGAATGTTTGCAACAAGAAAATGGTTATCTTTGGAGTGATTTACTCAATATACATCCTGGTTCACCAAATTTAGATACTTGGATAGCAACCTATGGACGTTATCATACTCATAATGCGGCTGAGGCTATGTATCTGTTAGCTGGAGAGATGATTTATGGTTTTGTGAAACCTGATGGTGGTCAAGTGCAATTATTAATGAAATCACAGGACTATCTCAACATTCCTGCCGGAGTAGAACATTGGTGTAGTTTCTCTGCTTCTTTGCATTTTAAGGTGATTCGCTATTTCACAACTGTAGAGGGTTGGATACCAAACTACACGGGTTCTCATCAGCAGTTTAAGATTTAGCTAGAACTTAAGCAGTGATAACGGAAAACGAACCACGAAGGGCACAAAGGACACGTTCGCGGGGAGCGTGCCGAAGGCATAGGAAAGAGGGTTTCAGAGAAATTTTGCGTAAGTCCTGTTAGCTTTTAAGAAAGTGCATCTACCAATAAGATTTTAGATATGCAAACATCAGCACATCACCAAAATTGAGTAGCCTGCAAATCCTTAAATCCTGAGAATCCTGATTGAGACAATGAAAAAACCTCAAACGTTGAATCAAGTTTCAGTACCCTTGCTGGGATTATGTATTTGGAAAGTTCGCCAAAATTCAACTTATGATTTCATCACATAATAATAGCTTGTTATTGTTTTGGGATTTATCAACAAAAAAGCATCTAGTACATTAACTGATACTAAAATGCTAATTCTTGCTTTAAATTATTTAAATTTGATATTAAATTTTATTTATATTTGTACATATAAAAACCCCCATGATTATACAACCCTATAATACCACAAAAAGTCAAGATGTCAAGAACCTTGAAAAATCGTTCACTTATTGACAACATTTTCAATAATATTGAGAATAAACCCCATCCATTCTCAATAAACAAGCAGAAAAACTTTTTTTACCTGCCTTATAAACCCAATTATAAACTTCTTAACTCTCTGCGACTCTGCGCCTCTGCGTGAGCATAAATAAAAATTCCTCCTTCTCTACCCTCCCCTGAAATCGTGAAAACTTTGTATCCTGAATTAATAAAGCTCTTTATATTTCTTATTAAAACTGGTGCAAGAAGATTTTCGCTTAATTGTCGATTTAGTTTCCGTTTTCGCTGTCGCCGCTTGTGGTGGACTGCTGGCCTCCTTCCTCAAACAACCTGTGTTGTTGGGATATCTAATTGGGGGGATGATTGTGGGTCCTGCGGGACTGGGATTAATTAAAGAAGTCGTCCAAGTAGAAACCTTGGCGCAATTTGGTGTAGCATTTTTACTCTTTGCGTTAGGGGTAGAATTTTCCCTAGCAGAACTGAAAAAGGTTAAAGCCATTGCATTAGGAGGTGGATCACTACAAATCATCCTCACCATCCTGATCACAGTTTTGGTATGTGGTGTTACAGGCATCTGGGGAGAATTACCAGCAAAGGGAGTATTTTTAGGTTGTATTCTCTCCCTTTCATCCACAGCAGTTGTGCTTAAATGCTTAATGGAGAGGAACGAAACCGAAACCCCCCACGGCCAGGTGATGCTGGGAATTTTGGTAGTTCAAGACTTAGCTCTGGGTTTGATGCTGGCCGTGTTACCGGCTTTAAATGAACCAGGAGAGGCGGTAACAGTAGCAATTTTAACCGCATTAGTTCGTATTGCTCTATTTGCTGCTGG